>CALMMO010000540.1 GCA_937868455.1 uncultured Marmoricola sp. | reverse complement strand
TCGCGGCACTAAAGTTCGCGCAGCGCGTCAGGGAGGGCTCATCAGCTACTGCATGATGGGCTCATGAGCAGATACGCCTCGCTGAGTCGTGAGCAACTGGCCATTGTGGTCCCTGAGTTGCTGTTGATTGGTCAACTCATTGATCGATCCGGCATGGCGTGGTGCATCGAGGCATTCGGCCGCGAGCAGATGGCACAGGTCGCCATCGAGGAGTGGTCAGGCGCGAGCCCGGTCTACACCGGTCGGATGCAACAGGCACTGGGCTTTGAAGGCGACGACGTGCCCACGATTTTCAAGGGGTTGCAGCTAGACATCGGGGCACCGCCGCAGTTCATGGACATCAGATTCACCGTGGATGATGCCCAGCACGGCTCTTTCGTGCTGGCCCACTGTGGGGCGTTGATGGACGTGGAGCCCATGGGTGAGGACTACGTGCGATCCATGTGCCACGACATCGAGGATCCCACCTTCGACGCCACGGCGGTCGCCACGAACCCCAAGGCGCAGGTGCGGCCAGTGCATCGACCACCTCGCACACCCAAGGAACGCACCCCGCATTGTGAGTGGACGGTGTCGATCGATCCGCAACATCCCGAGGTGAGCGCGCTGCCGGCGTACTTCGAGATCGCCAAGACACAGGCTGCCGGACTTGCCTTGAAGGCGATCGATCCCAGCGACGAGGGGGAGTCTCACTACTCCGGGCAACTGAAGTCGGACCTTGATTTCGCGGCTTTCTCACACGCTGCCCTGGTGCGGATCGCTGATGAGGTGTGCCTGCAAATGCACCTACTAAACCTGAGCTTCGTGCTTGCAGTGAGCCAGCGAGCAGATGTCGAGCACACTCGCGAGATTGCCCTCAAACAACTCACCGGCTGGGCAGGCATCGCCGCTGAGCGCATCCATCGCTGTTTGGGGCTCCCTGCCGATGCGTCGGGCGCATTAGAGGTGCTGCGGCTCCATCCGATTCTCAATCCGCAGGAGTACGTCGAGATGGTGGCCTACGGGAGCACCTTCACGCTCAAACCGAGTCTCGCGCACAAGGACGGCGCCTGGATATCCCTGTGCGGGCCCGATGAAACCCGCCCGCTGCAGGCGATCGTTCGTGCGGTTGACCCACACCTTGATGTAGCAATCTCAGGTGGTGAAACCTGGACGCTGCGAGTGACCCGCAACGAGCACCCTGCCAAGGAGGCAGGCGAAGTTGCGGTGACACGCTTCTCGACCGGATCGAACTTTGTTTTCACCGACCGTGAGTCGCTGCCGATCTGGCCGGTGTAGCTAGGTGGTAGCCACCGACTTCGCCCAGCGGTAGTCAGCCTTCCCCGATGGGGAACGTACGACGGCAGGCACCCGGATGAACTCCTTAGGCAACTTGTACCTAGCCAGGTGCTTGGCGGCTTCGGCGAGCAGTGACTCATCGGTGGCCTCTTCATCGAGTGCGACGACGGCAACGACTTCATTGCCCCAACGAGTTGAGGGCCGTCCCACGACGATGGCGTCGCGGACCGCAGGGTGGTGGATCAAAGCTCGCTCGACCTCTTCAACGAAGACTTTCTCACCCCCAGTGTTGATGGTCACCGAGTCGCGACCAAGCAACACGATGCGCCCGTCGTCGAGGATCTCGGCTCGATCGCCTGGGATCGCCCAGCGCACACCGTCAATGAGCGGGAAGGTGCGCGCAGTCTTCTCCGGGTCCCCGAGGTATCCCATCGGAACGGTCTGTTTGCGAGCCAGCCATCCGCCGCCCTCGCCGGGATCAAGCAACCGGGTGAAACCGTCGTCGACGACTGCGGTGTCTGGTTGAGCGGCGAAGGTCGCTGCATCGCCTTCAGCACCGTTGAAAGCAAATGAACTCATCTGCATCCCGGTCTCAGATGCCCCCACGACGTCGAGCACGATGACGTTGGGCAAGGCCTTGAAGATGCGTGACTTCACTGCGGGGGTCAACGCGGCGCTGCCGTTGTTCACCGACGCCAAACTGCTCAGGTCATAGGGCTGCCCAGCGGCTTGGGCGCGCTCGACCTCTTCAATGATCGGCAACGCGATGGCGTCTCCGACGACGGGAAGGCTGACGACACCTTCCTTGCCGATCAAGGTGAGTGCCTCGACCGGGTCTAGGCGTTGGGTGTTGGCCAGCAACACCAGGGTGCCGCCGCCAGTCATGATGTGGAAGCCCGACCACTGAGCGGCGCCGTGCATCATCGGCGGCGTCATCAACAAGGTCACCTTCGACCCGCCAGATCGAGCGTGTTCGGCGATCGCTTCGTAAGAGGCGAACGGCTCTGTCGCACCGAACGGCGTGCCGCCCATCGAGGAGACATAGATGTCGTGCTGGCGCCACAACACGCCCTTGGGCATGCCCGTGGTGCCACCTGTGTAGAGCACATAGGCATCTTCACCTTGTGGCGTCGGCATGCCTTGGGGAGGGCACGGGGTTTGCAGTACGTCGCCGTACTCGACTGCACCAGGAAGCAACGCGTTGCCGCTGCCGTCGGGCACCTGGATCAACGTGGTCAGTGCGGGCAGTTCGTCGCGCAGCGCCGCGACTTCGCCAGCGAACTCAGCACCGTAGATCAGCGCCTTGACCCCAGAATCGTGCAGCAGATAGCGCAGTTCTTCTGTGACGTAGCGGTAGTTGATGTTCACCGGCACAGTGCGTGCCCTAAAGGCGGCCACCATGCCCTCGAGGTATTCGGGGCAGTTGCGAAGGTAGAGCCCCACGTGGTCTTGACCCGACTCGTGGCCTTCGAGGTCGTGGCGTTCGGTGTGACAACCCAGCCCGCGCTCGACCAAGAAGTGGGCCACAGCATCGATGTGGGCGTCGGTCTGCGCATAGGTCTGACGGCGTTCGCCTTGCACCATCACGACGTTGTCGGGCACTGCCGAGGCGATGGTCGTAAAGACTCCAGACAGGGTGTAGCCCTCGCCTGGTCCAGGTGTGGTCATGTTGATGTCCGATCAGGGGTTGGGGTGCACGTGCACCGGGAGGGGTGAGGAATCGAGGACCAGGCACCCTCTGGTGCATAAGCCCACAGTGTGTCGCCGCGTGGCAGGACCAAATCGGGAGCTGGGCCAGCAAGCGCCGCGCTGACCCAGGCCGCGCTGAGAGCGGACACATCGCAGACCTGCCCAATGCGAAACAGTGATTGGCTCTCAGACACCACCGGATCTTCGCCAGCGCGCAGTACGACGGGCACGTTGGCAGCGACTGCAGACGCGGAGACCGCGACTGCGATGTTGTCGATGTCGGCCGAGCCCAACGCGGCCAACGCCCGAGCTCGTGGCAAACCAGCTCGGCGCAGCACACTGCGATCTCGCGCGTCTCCCACGATGACTGGCACGTGCAAAGCGCGTGCCAATGTGAGGTTGGGTGCGTCAGAACGCCGCTCTAGTACCACCGAATCGACGCCAAGCTCGCGCAGGAGGAGGCTCACGCGCATGCCCACCTGACCTAGCCCGCTGATCACCACGTGGTCACGATCTGGCACCCGACGACGACCCACAAGCCCGGCAGTGTTCGCGTTCACCAGCCACTCAACGAGGCCGGCGACGAAGGTACCGGTGAACCCGATGGCCACGAGCATCATCACTGCGGACAATGCGAGGTACCACTGGGGGGTGTGTTCTGTGACGTTAGCCGGACCGACGGTTGCCACAATTCGGGTAGCTGCATAAAGAGCCTTGATCGGCGGCTCGTGCAGAGTGAACACCGAGATACACCAATCGAGTACCACGATTCCCAAGAGCCCGACGAGGCCGGTCACGACCATGCCCTCGCGCCCGCCGTACCAATGCGGGATAAGCCAGCGCCTCACGGTCGCCAGGAGTCCTCTGACTCGGCTCGGTGGTGCGGGATCGATCCGTAGCGCTTTGCCTGACTCACTCACCCGCTGGTGTGCGCCGACCCAGAGGTCCGCTTGGCCCATGCATTGGGCTGCGATGACCGGAGCAGAGACGTCAGCTGGGGAGGAAACACTGCAGTGGGGGATCACTTCAGCGAGTCGGCGAGCCAGCGTGCGGTCGAAGACCGTCACGACTAGACGCACGCCCGGCTGAAGGTGTTCGACGAGAAGCGCGTAGCGCAGCGCGTGCTCATCGCTGCGTACGACGATCGCAACCGCTGCCCATGTTTGGTCGGTGAGGTTAGTCAGCTCCCGGTCCGTGGGCTCCAAGAGGTGCACGAGGTTAGCTCCGCTCGTACGCAACTGATCGCACACCAAGCGGGCTGCTTCGATGTCGCCAATGACGAGTGTGAGATCGGTCATGGGCTCGGCACCGGGCAGGCTTGGGCGGTGCGCAGACGCGTCACTAAGGCATATCCGAGCAACCCGATGGCGAGTGCTTGCAGCACCGGTTGCAGGGGTTGGAACCACGTGATGGCTCCGGCGCTGCCGAGTGCTAGCAGCACCAGTTTGTTGCACACCGGACAACCGACTGCGAAGAAGGTCAAGACCGCGCCGACCCACCCTTTGCGTTGCTCAGGGTCGCGTTGGGTGACCGGCGAGCCAACGTAGGTTGCGACCAGCAGTCCGGCTAACACTGATGAGATCGCCAAGGCAGGTCGCGACCACCATGTGGGTGGGATTTCGCGGCCAAAGACTGGGTTGTCGATCAGATCGGTGGGCAACGCGACGATGACGTAGCTCAGCACGCTCACCACGAGGGCGACCAGCCAGTGACGGGGGCTCCAGGCGCGCATAGTCGCTAGCGGTGACACGGTGCTGTCCATGCGCTCCCCCCTGCGAGTTTGGGAGAACATACCCGAGTCGGGTGTCTGTTAGGTGCGATCAGGCAACAAGGTGCGTTGTGCACCCATCTTGCGCAGGAGTTTCCAGGCACGGTTGGTGGCTGGTGAGCCGCCGCGTCGCGAGCCAACCTCGATGAGCCAGTAGAAATCTGCGGCCCGCGCTCTGGCCATGAGTTCGGGCAGGCTTGCCTGCTCTCGTGTGGGCAACCAGGGATTCATTGCCATGAGCATGTGATCGGCAAAGGGCAGAGCGCCGTGGCGGCGAATCATCTTGCCTGCGTCTTCGACCGGGTGACCTGAGCGAGCGAACTCCCAGTCGATCAGGCCGGTGATCTGCCCGGAGGTGGGGTCGCACAGCACGTTGCGCGGTGAGAGGTCGCCGTGCACGAGCACTGCGCGCGGTGAGATGGCGAGTAATTCATCACCCTGCTCGGCCAGAACCCGCAACCCGTCGAGCACTTCGGTGCCCAACTGCTCCAAGGCGCTGCCGGGGGTGTGATGGGCAAGCCAGGTCACCAATGACTCTGAATGTGCTTCCCACGGCCCAAGCAGGAGTTTCTCGTTCTTCAAGCACCCAGGACCGGTCATCGCCATGTTGGCCATTCGGCCCAGCACCTCACCCATGGAGGTGCCGAGTCGGTGTTGCAGGTCTGCGTCGGCGTACTCCAAAACGCCATGCAAGGGGACTCCGGGCAGTCGGCTGGTCACCAGCAACCCATGCACTCCGGGTCGCCATTCGATGAGGCGGGGCACGGGCAGGACGCCGGCTGCCAAGCGGTGTACTCCGGCTTGCACTCCGGGTGCCTCTGGGCCCCTGCGCCGGGTGCCGGAGCCGTAGACGCGCACGACCACATCTTCACCGTCGTGGGTGCCCAGGTAGGTCTCATGGGTGTGGCCGCCGGGCAGTCTGCGCAGGTCTGGATAGCCCTGCACCACAGGGATTGGGCCGGCCGCAGGACGCTTAGCCATCAGTGCTTGGCGGGGTTGAGCAGTACGACGCGCGCAGCGCAGACCTCGCG
>CALMMO010000539.1 GCA_937868455.1 uncultured Marmoricola sp. | reverse complement strand
GTGGCGTTGTACCAAAAGGGCGAGGCAGTCTTGAAGAGATCTGAGTTCTTCACAACGGCCGGGCGAGCGGTGCTCATGTACCAATAAGGCAGCCACACCGATCCGGTCTTGTCACTGGCCGCCACCGAGGGAAGGCTGCCTGTGAACATAAGGGCGATCGCCAACGCCGCCACCAACTGCACCCGATACTTCACCTTCTCGCTCCTCACTATCGCGCACTGCGCACCCGCAGGTGTCCCCCACCATCGACGCTCACGACAATGTCGCCATCGACGCTGGTGCGTTTGACCATCATGCCCCACCGGCGCAGCAACTTCAGCGTTGAATCCGCGGGATGGCCGTAATCGTTGTCGACACCAACGCTGATCATGGCCAGCCTGGCGCCGAGCCCACCAATGAGATCCGGGTCTTGGCGCGCACTGCCGTGGTGAGCCACTTTGAGTACGTCGACGTGCAAGGCCGGCAACTCCTGATGAAGCCGTCGCTGCGAGGGCTGCTCCTCATCGGCCATCAACAAGATCGACACCCCACGCGTGTGGACCAGCAGCACCAGCGATGCGTCGTTCGGTGGCGAATCCGTGTCAGCGGGTGGGTCACCGCTAGGCGCGATGACTTGCCATTGCACCTGACCGACCTGAACTGATTCCAGGTAGGCGCCCTCCCGGATAGGGATCTGGTGCTGGGCCGCGATCCGTCGTACTGAATCAACTTGAGGGGCGGGAGCCGCCAAACTGGGCACCTCGATCACACCGACAGAGCGACCAGCAACTACGCCGGCAAGCCCACCCACATGGTCAAGGTGGAAGTGGGTCAGCACAACCATCGGCACGCGGTCGATGCCGAGGCGCCGCAGGCAGCGGTCCATCACTGTGGGATCTGGGCCAACGTCGACGACGACACCCGTGCCTCCTCCGGTGTTGAGCACGAGCCCATCGCCTTGGCCAACATCGCACATCACCATGACCCAGCCTTTGCCTGGCCAGCCAGGCGGCCTCCATGGCACCAGCACCAGCACGCCGCCGATGAGGGCGACTAGCAGGGCCAGGCGCCAGCGAGTGAGCACGCGTGGTGCCATCAGCGCCGCAAGCACACACAGCATCGTGAGGACGACCAACCACAGCGGCGAGTCGGGCCACTGCACACTTGGGTTGGGCAGCCCTGCCGACCAATGTGCAACGGCAATGATCCAACGGGCGCACCAGGCAGCCAACGTGCCAAGCCGGTGACCAGCAGGCGCCCAGATCAACCCCGATACTCCAGCACACATGCCCAGCACGGTCGCGGGACCGACGGCGGGGGCTGCCAGCGCATTAGCCGCAATGGCCACCAGGCTCACCTGTCCTGAAAGCGCGGCAACGAGTGGGGTGCATGCGATCTGTGCTGCCAACGGCACCACGATCGCTTCGGCCAGCCAGTGAGGTAGCCAACCCGATAGCGCCTGCCGCCAGTGCGGGGCCAAGAACAAGATCCCAGCCGTCGCACACACGCTCAACGCGAACCCCCAGGTCAGCGCCAACCACGGCGAGAACAACACCAACACCAACACCGCAGCGCCCAGCGACCTCACCCCTTGCTTGGTGCCCACGCTCGTGCCGACTAAGGCCACCACTCCCATCGCGGCAGCCCTCAGCACGCTGGGCTCTGGCCTGGCCACGATCACAAAACTGACAACGCCGAGCGCTCCAATGAGGATCAGCCACCGGCGGCGTACGCCGATCACGCGAGCCACCAACATCACGAAGGCCAACATGAGCGTCAAGTTGGTCCCTGAAACCGCTACTAAGTGGGTCAGCCCGCACGTACGGAAGTCATCGACCAGCCCGGCAGGCATGCCCGAGTCGTCGCCCACCACCAGCGCAGGCAGGAGGCTCCGAGGTTCGACGGGTTGCCCTGACACCGACTCATGAACGGCAACGCGCACCGGCGTGCCCCACGCCCACATGCCCTGCTGACTCACGGCTGAGGCGTCGCCGAGCACACGAATGCGCGCCGCGATCGAGGCATCCTCTCCCGGACTCAACCGACCAGTCAGGCGCAGCACGTCGCCGTAATGATGCTGGCCCAAACTCTGTGGGCCGACGAGCTGCACGGGCGTGCCCAACTGCCACCATCGCCCGCGCCCTCGGATCTGGGTCACGTCGGCTCGCGCAATGACGTAGTCGCCAAATCGGCCGTGGCGCACGCTGGGATCTGAGGTCAGCTCGACGACCGCCACGACAGCGGCCTGGTCGTGTGCCAGCGCCGCAACGGGGCCGCCCCGCACCGCGTCAACGCGAACTGCGGCGCCACAAGCAGCAGTGACCGCAAGCAAGAGCCAAGCAACCTGCACCGCGCCAGGTCGGCGCACGAGAACCCAGCAGGCGATCACGACCGCCGCGCCCACGATCACCCACCACGGCAGCCAAAACCCGGCCAGCGCACTCGCCCACGCCACCGCACCGAGAAACGGCAGGCGCAGATCGCTCACAAGGTCACATGGGGTGCGATGTCCGCCAGCGTCTTGTCGCCAATGCCCGGCACCTCGAGCAGGTCCTCAACAGAGGTGAATGCGCCATGCGCTGTGCGCCAGTCAACGATCTTCTGGGCGGTGACCGGCCCCACCCCAGGCAACGTGTCGAGTTCGCTGAGGCCGGCTGAGTTGAGGTTGACCAGTCCCCCACCGCCACTCCCGCTAGCTGAACTTGGTCCCGCCTGGGCGCCGCGGGTGCTGACCAGAATCTGTTCACCATCAACCAGCACCCGAGCCAAATTGATCGAACTCAGATTCACCCCGGCGCGCACTCCGCCTGCCTTGGCGATGGCATCGTTGAAGATGTCGAGGATGGCCGACGCATGGTCGTCGTACCGGCAGGGGGCGAGGGTGATCGGGGTATCGGCGGTCATCCGCGCATGTTGCCGGAAGTTGCGTGGAACTCACGCAGGCGGGCTGCTGCCGAGCCGTGACCAGGCAGCAGCCCCCTCTGTGGTCAGATCCTCAGCCCCGACCGCCCCACCAGCACCGCGGCCAGCAGCGCAAAAGTGACAAAGCCGGCCA
>CALMMO010000538.1 GCA_937868455.1 uncultured Marmoricola sp. | reverse complement strand
GCGCGTGTGGGCGCAAACGTTGTGCGTAAGAATGACTCACTGACACCACAGGAGGCACACACCAATGGCTGAGTTCCAAGCAGCGGTCTACCAGAACGAGTTTCTGCCAGATGGCGGCACTGACGTGAACGCGATTGTGACCCTCACCTGCACCGGGGCCGGAGTTGCTGGTCAGACTGGATCGGGAGCCGCAGGCGAGATCATAATCATCGACAACTCAGGGTCGATGGGCGTTGCCTCGATGAAGGCCGCAAAGCAAGCGGCTCAAGCCGCTGTTGCCGAAATCGTGGACGGCACATGGTTCTCCGTCATCGCCGGCAACGGTGCCGCGTTCTTGGCCTACCCCCACGTCACAGCAGGCCCTGGCATGGTGCAGATGAGCGCATCGACTCGGGCTGAGGCCTCTACTGCAATCTCCCAGTTACAGAGCGGCGGTGGCACCGCCATTGGCACCTGGCTGGATCTAGCTGGACAACTGTTCACCTCGGTGCCTGAGGTCACCCAGCGCCACGCCATTTTGCTCACTGATGGGGAGAACAACGAGCCCCGAGATGTCCTCAACGCAGCCATCAGGCGCGCCTCCGGCCTCTTCCAATGCGACTGCCGCGGTGTGGGCGTGGAGTGGAAGGTCAGTGAAATTCGCCGCATTGCCGAGGCGCTGCTTGGCAGTGTCGACATCATCCCCAACCCCGCCGAGATGGCAGCTCAGTTCCAGGCCATGATGCGTGCTGCAATGTCTCGCGGCGTCTCTGATGCCCAACTTCGGGTGTGGGCTCCGCAGGGCGCCCAAGTTCAGTTCGTACGACAGGTCTCCCCCACCGTCGAGGACCTCACCACTCGCCGTACCCCCGTCAACGACCTCACGGGTGACTACCCCACCGGTGCCTGGGCAGACGAGTCACGTGACTATCACGTGAGCGTGCGTCTCCCAGCGCGAGCGGTGGGGCAAGAGCAGTTGGCCGCACGCGTGCAGCTGGTGATCAACGGCCAAGCTGCCGCTCAAGGCTTGGTAAAGGCCAAATGGTCCAACGATTCCGAGCTCACCACTCGCATCGACCAGCACGTCGCGCACTACACAGGTCAAGCCGAGTTGGCTCAAGTCATTCAAGAAGGACTGGCCGCGAAGGCTGCTGGCGACGAGGCCACTGCGACAACCAAGCTGGGTCGAGCAGTGGCGTTGGCCGCCGAGACTGGCAACCACGAAGCCACCGAGAAGCTCAAAAAGGTCGTCGACATCTCGAACGAAAAAGACGGCACCGT
>CALMMO010000537.1 GCA_937868455.1 uncultured Marmoricola sp. | reverse complement strand
TCAGAGAGTCGCCGGTATTCACCCAGGACCAGCCCGGCCAGGCCGGGAGTGAACACTGAATCGCCGGCGGCAACTCGATGCACTGCCTCAATGAGTTCCTGACTCGATGCGGATTTGACGAGGTAGCCCAAAGCGCCGGCCTTCACGGCCTGCAGTACGTCGTCGTGCTCGCCCGATGCCGACAAGATCAACACACGTGGGGGCGGACTCAGACCCATAAATTGACCAGTGAGTTCGACACCATTGGGTGCTGGGATCTGGAGGTCCACAACCGCCACGTCGGGAAGAGTTGCTTTAGCGCGAGCCAGTGCTTCAGTTCCGTTAGCAGCACTGGCTACCACGGTGAGTCCGGCAGCGACCAAGTCGCGTTCGACTGCGTCTCGCCACATCGGATGGTCATCCACGACCATCACACGCAAACTCATCAGATCCCTTCCTTCGCGACGTCGAACTCCCACTCAGTGCCAATCCCAGGTCCGCTCGTGAGCCGGGCTTCTCCCCCCAAGTCGGCGATGCGTCCCTTGATTGAATCCACCACACCTAAACGGCCGGCGCGTTGCGCCTCCTCCAGCCTGCCGTCAGGGATGCCATTGCCTTCATCACGGACGCTGAGCGTGACCATCTGCGCACTGTCCTCCACATAGATCCACGCATTGGCATCGGCACCAACATGCGCAGCAACGTTGTCAAGACACGCATTGACCACCGCAACAACTTCGTTGACCCGCGCGGCGGGCATCTCGATGGAAGCCCGCGTCGAAGTGCACTGCACGTGTGGACTCTGGCGAGCGTTTAACGCTGCGAGGGCTGCAACCAGGTCAGAGCGAGAAGTGTCACCAACGGGGCCATGACCGCCTTGCACCAGCGCTCTCAGGGCCGCCTCCTGCTCACCGGCCAATCGACCAAGTTCGCCGAACTCGCCCCCAAGTTCGGCACCTTTACGCTGCACCAACGCCAGCACTTGCAGCACTCCGTCATGCACCGCTCGGGAGAGACGGGCACGCTCGGCTTGGGCAGCCGCGGCACGCTCGGCCAGCGCTCGGTCACGGGTGGTGTTCACCAACAGGGCAGACAAGAACCCCACCACAGGCCCGCCGATGAGCAGCAAGAACACATTTGCATAGTTGGTTTGGGTGATGGCATGGGCCAGATCAGCCCCTTGTGAGAAGGCCACGGCGAGCCGCGTGCCGATGTCAGCTGTCGCCACGACGAGTGCTGCGACAAATCCTCCCCGAGATTTCCAAGCCAGCGCCCAGGCGAAAACGACACCTGACACCCAAAACCCGGGAAGCGTGGCACGCATGGTCTCGCCCTTAATCAGGGGCGAGAGAGCGATAGTGCTCACTGCAACTGCTAGATCACCGATCAGAAGCGGCCAATGCCGCATCCGCGGCGATGAGTACGCCGCCAAAGCCACCAACGTCCACACCGCCAAGAAGCCCAGCACTGCCCAGCCCACCACGGGGTGATCCATGTTGGCCCGTCGGTACCACCCCAGGGCTAGGGCGTTGGCCAGTAACGCCACCCGGAGCACTGCCAGGGCCCGAAACATCGTGCTTTCAACGACGGCCTGCTCGGGTGTGGACATCGTGGGGCTAATCGCTCTCGTCTCGAGGCGATGCGGCCCGGGCCGCTGCCTCCTGCGCGGCTGCCTCTTTCTGGGCGGCCTTCTCGGCGGCCTCATTGGCTGCCTTCTCCTTGGCGACGCGGCGTGCCTCGGCACGATCTGCCTCGGCCCGGGCGCGTTCTGCCTTTTTGGCTTCGTCTCGTGCCTGGGAGGCGTATTTGTCGACGTACTCCTGACCAGAGAGTTGCATGATTTCGTACATGATTTCGTCGGTAATCGAACGCAAAATGAACCGATCGTTTTCGAGGCCTTCATATCTGCTGAAGTCCAGCGGTGCGCCAAAACGAACCAGCGGCCGAGTGATGCGGCCGAACTTTTTGCCTGGCGGCGCCACCACATCGGTGCCCACGACTGCCACGGGAATGACCGGGACTTTCATCTCCAAAGCGAGCCGGGCAACCCCAGTCTTGCCGCGATAGAGCCGCCCGTCATGCGATCGGGTGCCTTCGGGGTAGATACCGAACAGTTCACCTTCGTCCAAGACCGCACGAGCAGATGACAAGGCGCCTTCAGCAGCGTTGGCTCCCGATCGATCAATGGGCACCTGGCCCGCGCCAGAGAAGAACTTCTTTTGGAACCACCCTTTGATGCCCGGGCTGGTGAAGTACTCGGCTTTGGCCACGAACGTGACGCGACGGCTCAGCGTCAGCGGCATGAAGAGCCAGTCAGCGTAGGACAGGTGGTTGCTGGCCAGGATGGCCGCGCCCCCCTCAGGGACGTTCTCAATGCCTTCGGCTCGAGGCCGAAAGACCATCTTCAATAACGGACCAATGGCGATCCATTTCAAGAACCAGTAGAACAACCGGCCCACACCTCCCTCTGCGCAGGCGTGAGCCTACCCGCGTGGAGCTTTGCCGGGTGACGAACTTGGGGTAGTTGAGCGCCGTGGCAAGATTCGCACCGTGAGTGCCACACCCGATGACGCAGCCGAGGGGTCCCCTGAGGAGGCCTACGACGCTATCCGCGCAGCTCGCGAAGCGCAGTTGTGGGATTCGATTGTTGCCAACTATGGCGACCGTCCCGAGTCAGCGATGTGGCTCAACGACGAGGAGCCTCACTTTGAGCCGCCCGCGCCGCCACCTGTGCCCGTGCCACGCTTGCCGCGACTGCTTGCCTGGATAGGCGTGCTTGGAGTTCCTGTCGCGGCGTTGGTTTTCGCGATGGCACAGACGATGAGCGAGAGCATCTGGGTGCTCCCCGACGTGGTGAGCTTCGGTCTCTTCGCCTGGTTTATCGGTGGCTTCGCCTACCTGATTTCACAGATGCGCCGCACCGACTCAGACGCCGATGATGACGGGGCTCAGGTCTAGTTCGTTGTAGCTAGCCCACGGGCTAATTCGGCGGCACCGACAAGTCCGGCGTCAGCACCCATCTGCGCTGGCAGTACGTCGGGCAAGCGTCGGTGACCAGCACCAACGACGTACTCCCCCAGCACGCGGCGTGCTGGCTCAAGCAGCAGGTCCCCTACAGCGCCAACCCCGCCGCCGACGACGACCACTGCAGGGTCGAAGGCAGCCACTACGCCAGCAAGCCCGATGCCAAGCCATTTGCCAACATCGACGTAGGCGCCACAGGCAACCGGGTGGCCCTCATATGCGGCTTCGGTCAGGCTAGGACCAGTGAGGTGAAGGCCAGCGGATCTGGCGTAGCGCGCTAGGGCCTTGCCTGAGCTGTATTGCTCCCAGCATCCCCTGCGCCCGCACTCGCATGGGCGGCCTTCGGGGACCAGTTGCATATGCCCAAATTCGCCAGCCATGCCGTTGGCACCTCGAAAGAGCCGTCCGTTGATGAGCAAGGCCCCGCCGATGCCGGTGCCCAAGGTCACCAGCACAACGTTCTCTTCACCCTGGGCAGCACCGAATCGGTGTTCGGCCCATAGGGCTGTGTTCGCATCGTTGTCGACAAAGACCGGCACGTTGAGCCGGTCCATCAACCTGGCTCGCAACGGCTCTTCACGCCAACTCAAGTGAGGGGCGAACCTCACCAGTTCACCGTTTGCGTCCACAAATCCCGCAGCGCCAATGCCAACCGCGCTCACGTTGTGCTCGCGGCGTAACTCCTCAACAGCTTCCACGATGACGGCTTCGACCACGCTCGGCGCGGTTGAGCGGTCTGGAGTTTGCCGCATTGCGCGAGCAATGATGCGTCCGCCTTCGTCGACCACGCCCGCGGCGACCTTGGTGCCGCCAATGTCGACCCCAATGGTCAGACTCACTCCCACTCACCAGCCTCAAGATCCACGTGTTCCACCGGGGCAGCGCCTTCGTGGGGCGGATGGGTGGCGACCATGGCGGAGAGGGCCTGGAAGAGTGAACTTGCCGCCGAGGCCAAGTGGAGTTTCACTTCGGGGCTGGTCTCGCGCATGAAGTTCAGACCCTGGCAGATCGGGCAATATCGGCAATCTTCTCCGCCGACGTGCTCACTTGCTTCGTTCAGCGCTGCTGCAGCGCTGGCAGCAGCCGTTGCTGCGCCAGCCACACTTTCCGTGCTTTGGGCCTTCGCCCAGCCGGCCAGCGCTTCAATCAGCTTGGCTGCTTCTTCACCGACAGTGCCGACGTCTTCGGCTGCGTTATCAGACATCAGTGCCTCCGAACCGCACTTGGAGTTCGCCCTCGTGCACTCGAGCGCCAGTGATCTGTGCCTTCGACACCGCAGTTGGCAGCGCCAACACCCGCCGATACGGGCCAACCGTAATCACGAGTTCGTCGCCGTGTCGCACGAGATCCACCTCTGACTTGGTGATGTTGGGCAGCGCGAGGGCCATCAAAGTCCCCTCGGCTACGGAGTCGAACCTCAGCTCACCTTGAATCATTCCCGCATCCAGCGGCGCTTCAGCGCCGTACACCTGGGCTGCGAGGTCGGCCAGTGCCTGGGTGCCAACCGGCTCGGTTGGCAAGTACGTCGAGCGCCACAACCTCAACACCCCAAACGATTCCTGGGCTTCCTCGAGCACCGCGTGCTGGGCCCTGGCCCAATTTTCGCGCCAAGGGTCTGCGCCGGTGTCAGGGAAAATCCGGTTGGCCACGACACCGTCGACTCGATAGCCAAACAACGACAAGGCAGTCAGGGTGCGTCGCGCCTCTGCCAAGACCACAGTCTCGGGCGTGAACACAATGCGCACGGAGGCCTCCGGGCCACTGAGCATCGTGCGCACCTGAGCCATCTCCTTGTGCAAGCGATCCAAAGCATCAAAGACGGTTTCGGTCGGCATCGGCACACCAGTGGCCTTGGTCAGAACCGGGCGCAAGGTGCGCACCACGCGACGTTCGATCGGGAACACCCGATCCATGTACCACTGCAACGCTTCGGGGAGCGCCAAAAGTCTTAATGTTTCTGCGGTTGGCGCACAGTCAACAATGACCGCATCCCAGCGTTGAGAGAGCACTTGCGTGCGCACCTCAAGTAACGCGAGTACTTCCTCTGCTCCGGGCACCACAGTGAGTTCTTCAGCAGTAATCGGGTCAACACCACTGGCATCAAGCACGCTGAGGAGGTAGCGCTGGATCTCAGCCCACGATTGCTCAAATCGCTGCTGGGCATCGACTTGTTGCACATAAAGATTTGGCTCGACGTACGTCGGCTCGCCATCGTGCAATTGCACACCAAACGCATCGGCCAAGGAGTGCGCTGTGTCAGTTGAGAGGACCAACACACGGGTGCCCGAACGCGCGGCAAGCACTGCTGTGCCTGCCGCGATCGTCGACTTTCCTACACCGCCCTTGCCGGTGAAAAGGACAATCCTCAACTGCCCTCGACGTGTTTCTTCAGGCCCTTAAGCGCGGTGTCGATGATGACCTTTTCGGCCTTGCGCTTGAGCATGCCGATGAGCGGAATGGCAACGTCGACGGCGAGGTGGTAGGTCACCTCGGTGCCGGCGCCGACCGAGGTGAGTGAATAGGTGCCATCCATCTCGGTGAGCATCTTGCCTTGCACCAAGTGCCATGAGACTTGGCCAGGCACGCTCCAGTCGTAGCCCAACGTGTAAGAGTCACGAATCGGGGTGGCATCTAGTTCGAAGTGCACCTGCGTGGCCACGCCATCAACCTCTTCGACGACCTCTGCCGAACGAAGCCCTCTGATCCAGTCTGGGTAGGTCGCAAAGTCCGCAATCGCAGCCATCACCTGCTCGGGAGTCGCGTCAATGGTGATTCGTGACGAGGTCTGATCGGCCATGCTGGTCAGGTTACTGGACCTAGCGAGCCCCCACCCACCGACACAGGTAGTGTTGGAGGTGACAATCACGAACCCAAGGCACCATGTCAGGAGCACCCGTGCGCGAGTACGCCACTTTGTTGGACTTCGAGGTCCCCACGACTGGCAACCTCACCGACGACGTGATCCGGTGGGCCACCAGTGAGCCGAGTCGCCCACTCTTTGCCCGACGTGAGGGCGAGCAGTGGATCAACGTCAGCGCTCAAACCTTCCGCTCCCAGGTCAACGATGTGGCGAAAGGACTAATCGCCGCCGGCATCGAGCACGGCGACCGAGTCGCACTGCTATCCAAGACCCGCTACGAGTGGACCCTGTTCGACTACGCCATGTGGTCCGTGGGCGCTGTCACTGTGCCGATCTACGAAACCTCATCGGCCGAACAAGTCGAATGGATCCTCAAAGACTCCGGCGCCAAAGCCATCGTTGTTGAAACCGAGGAGCACCAGGCTCGAGTGACCCAGGTCCGCTCCCAAACTCCCGACCTGCATCACATGTGGTCGTTGGCGCACGGTGCGCTCGACGTACTGTCTCGGCTGGGGGCCGACATCAGTGATGAAGAGGCAAATGAGCGGCGTACGACAGTGCGTCCTGACGATGTCGCCACGTTGATTTACACCTCCGGCACCACCGGCAAACCCAAGGGGTGCACCCTGACCCATGCCAACTTTGAGTACGAACTGCGCGGCGCTATCGCTCAACTTCCCGAACTGTTCGTCGGCGACGCCACGACCTTGTTGTTCTTGCCTCTTGCCCATGTCTTCGCCCGAGTGATCGAGGTTGGCTGCGTCAAAGCAGGGGCTCGGGTGGGTCACTCACACGACATTCGCCAGCTAGTCAGTGACTTCGCGCAGTTCCAGCCCACCTTCGTCTTAGCGGTCCCGCGAGTGTTTGAAAAGATCTTCAACACCGCTTCCCAACGAGCAGTGGCCGACGGGCGCGGGCGCATCTTCGACCGGGCGGTTGAAGTCGCCATGACCTACTCGCGTGGTCTGGAATCAGGCAAAATCTCTCCGCTCGTGCGCGCCCAACACGCGATCTTCAACAAACTTGTCTATGGCAAGTTGCGCGCTGCGCTGGGAGGTCGCTGCAACTACGTGCTCTCCGGCGGTGCCCCTCTTGGCGATCGCCTCGGCCACTTCTACCGAGGCATCGGGGGCAGCGTGTTTGAGGGCTACTGACTGACCGAGACCACCGCA
>CALMMO010000536.1 GCA_937868455.1 uncultured Marmoricola sp. | reverse complement strand
CCACCGCGAGCCTCGCGGCGTTCATCATCGAGAACATGGCGGTCATGCCGCCGTGCTCGGGACCGACCATCTCGCCGACCGCGCCGTCGAACTCGAGGACGCACGTGGGGCTGGAGTGCACCCCCATCTTGTGCTCGAGCGAGAGCGCCCCGCGCTCTTGGTGTACGACGAGGAGTTTTCCGACGTCGTCGCCTTGGCAGACATCGCAATCCCCAAAGTGCTGGCGTGGGTCGAGGACAACACGGAGGGCCTGCCCACCGTTGAGGGCCTGGTCAACCAAGGCTCCACGAGAGCCGCAGTGGCACCCTCAGAGCCCAGCAGACTGATCATCTTGACCTCGGGCACCACCGGCACGCCGAAGGGCGCACGGCGAGGCAATGCCAATCTCGGCGCGGCTGTGGCGTTGCTTTCCAAACTGCCGCTGCGCTCGGGTGGGCGCAGCCACATCCCGGCCCCGCTGTTCCACACTTGGGGCTGGGCGCACCTGGGACTGTCGATGCTGCTCGGTTCGACGGTGGTCGTGACTCGATTCTTCGACCCGCGTCACATGCTGGATGTGGTGGAGCGCCACCGCTGCGACTGCGTGGCGGTTGTCCCGATCATGTTGCAGCGCACGTTGCAGTTGCCAGACGAAGTCTTGGCCCAAGCCGACCTGAGTCGGCTCACTGTGGTGGCCTCATCGGGCTCCGCGCTGCCAGGCAATGTGGCGCTGGAGTGGATGGACCGCTTCGGCGACTGCCTCTACAACACCTACGGCTCGACCGAAGTTGCCTGGGTCAGCATTGCGACCCCCGAGGACCTGCGCGCTGCGCCCACCTGTGCGGGGAGACCGCCTGTTGGCACCCAGGTGCGCATCATGGATCAGGCCGGGCATGAGGTGGCCCGGGGGCACAGTGGCCGGATCTTTGTGGGCAACTCGATGCTCTTTGATGGCTACACAGGTGGTGACAGCAAGCACAGCATCGATGGACTGATGAGCAGTGGTGACGTCGGCCGATTCGACTCCGACGGGCGGCTCTACGTCGAAGGCCGCGACGACGACATGATCATTTCTGGGGGCGAGAACGTCTTCCCCCAAGAAGTTGAAGACGTGCTGGCCAAGCACCCTGACGTGATCGAGGCGGCAGCTATCGGCGTCGAAGATGCCGACTTCGGTCAGCGACTGCGGGCGTTCGTCGTACTCACCGAAGGTGCGCACACCCCCGAGCAGGTGCTCAAAGACCACGTCAGGGATCACCTTGCTAGATACAAGGTGCCGCGCGAGGTGGTCTATGTCAGTGAACTGCCGCGCAACAGCACTGGCAAGATTCTCAAACGAGAGCTTCACCAAATGCACGAGGAGAATCGATGACACTGGCTGTGGGTGCCCAAGCTCCCGACTTCACGCTCACAGACCACATGGGCAACGAGGTGACGTTGTCTTCGCTGCTGCGTGAGCGGGCCGTCCTCGTGGTGTTCTACCCCTTCGCCTTCAGCGGCGTCTGCACCGGCGAACTCACCGGATTCCGTGACCGCCTCGGTGACTTTGAAACCGACTCAGCAACCCTGGTCGCGATCAGTTGCGACCCGGTGTTCTCACTTCGCGCCTTTGCCGACCGAGACGCGCTGTTCTTCCCGCTGCTCTCTGACTTCTGGCCGCACGGTGAGGTCTCGCGTGCCTACGACGCATTCAGCGACGAGATCGGCGCATCCACACGCCGCAGCTACCTCATCGCACGTGATGGCACCATCGCCTGGGCCGCGGAGACCGAACTGGCTGTTGCTCGCGATCTCGACGCGGCGGCCGCTGCAGTTGCCGCACTGGTCTAGACCATTAGGTACGGCGAGGGCACCCCGTGCACCTCACCACAAACCGTTGCCAACCTGTGACGTGACAACTTGTTGTATCTGACGGCACCATAGCCAACGTACGACCGCTAGCGACCCGAGACGCTGGCGGTCGTACCTGCTTTTTCCCAGCGTCGACACGTCCACTAAGGTTCACCAGACACAGTTCAGGGGGGTCATGTGTGCCCCAGATGGGCGTATAGCTCAGCGGTAGAGCACTGGTCTTACAAACCAGCGGTCGCAGGTTCGATCCCCGCTACGCCCACAAATGACGGTATTGACTTCGTTATCGCTCGGTCGCGGTACCTAAGTACCGCTTCCCTCCCTCTGCCTCGTCACTACCGCCATTTGTCGTCCTTTTTCCTTTTTTGTTTGTTTCGGCCTGGGCTTGCTTGTTTTCTTTTGCTGGGTGGGGCCTTTCTTTCGGTCTGGGCTGGCTTGTTCTCTTGCGCTGGGGTGGTGGTTCCGTCTCGTCCCGGGCTTGGGTTGCAATTGAGCCTCTTCTTTCGGTGGGCGTCTTCACGCTTCTGGGGGTACGCCGTGTGGGCCCGCTCGGCGGTGTCGTGCTCGTCAGGTGCGGGTGGGGTAGATACGGTTTCGCCATGGCTGACCCGATCCAGATTTTGCTCGCAGAAGATGATGTTGATCTGCAGGTCACCACCCGGTTGGTGCTGGAGAAGTTCGGATATTCAGTGGTGGTGGCGGGGGATGGGCAGAAGGCGCTGGATGCGTTCACCATCAACGCGCCAGATCTGTTGCTGGTCGACGTGATGATGCCGGTAATGGACGGCATTTCGTTGACTAGGGCGATTCGGGCTCGCAGCGACGTACCCATCATCATGCTCACCGCCCGAGACCTCAGTTATGACCAAGTGATGGGCCTTGAGGCGGGTGCTGACGACTACATCACCAAGCCATTCAACGGCGAGGTGCTCAATGCCCGGATTCAGGCACTCTTGCGCCGAGCACGGCACAGCGCTGAGGCTGTCGATGAGGTTCGAGTCGGTGACTTGGCGATCGATCGCATCGGCTGGACTGTCAACAAGGCCGGTGCCGACGTCGAACTGAGCGCCACCGAGTTTCGGTTACTTGAAGCCTTCCTCGATCACCGCGGCGCAGTGCTTTCGCGCACCCAACTACTCGATCGGGTGTGGGGGAGTGCTGACTGGGGCGATGAGCGTGTCGTGGACGTCAACATCCAGCGACTACGCGCCAAGATCGGCAACGAGTTGATCACCACTGTGCGCGGTGCTGGTTACAAGATGGTCCGCGAGTGAGCACAGGCCTCGTCACTTGGCGGCACTCGTTGCGCACGCGCATCGCCATCGCGGTGAGCCTGGTGGCGCTGGCAGTCACGGCACTCGTAGGTGCGGTGATCGACTACCAGGTCGCCCTCGATGGCCGCGAACGCTTGCGCGCCCAGGCACTCGATCGGATCAACGCGGCCGCTTCGGGATACGCAGTTGATGGACGGTTGCGGTTTGACGCTTCGGTGAGCCCCGACTCGGTGCCCCCCGAGATGTTGCCGATTGCCACAGGCACGGTGAAGACCTATTACGTCGGGCAGGCAATGTTTGCCGCTCGCCGGATCTCCGACGAAGTCGTCATCTCACTCGCACTCAGTGACCGATCTTTGCGCGACCAGCGCGCCTCGCTACGGCGTACGTTGGTGCTCAGCGGTGCGGGCGGTGCGCTCATGGCTGGGCTGTTGGGCTGGTTGGTAGCAACAGGTCTCTCTCGCAGGCTGCGACAAGCCGCCATAGCGGCCAACTCCGTGGGAGCCGGTGATCTGAGCGCAAAGATCGCCATGCCCGGACGCGACGAGGTCAGCGCCCTCTCGCGCACTGTGGATCAGATGAGCGCCGCACTTGCCGCCCGCATCGAGCAAGAGCGGGCCTTCTCAGCTGACGTGGCCCACGAATTGCGCACCCCCATCACTGCTCTGGTCAGCGCCAGTGAGTTATTGCCAGCCACGCCCGAAGGTGATTTGGTACGACGCCAGACCACTCGGGTCAGCAGGCTCGTCATGGACCTGCTTGAGATCTCCAAACTTGAGAGTGGGCAAGCTGAAGTCGAGTTGGCCTCACACGATCTGGGTCCGCTTCTTCGTCGCATTGCGACTGATCGTGGACTTGAAGGCATCGACCTCGATGTGGACGCAGCAGGCACGGTGCTGGTGGAGCCACGCCGACTCGAACGCATCGTGAGCAACCTGATTGCCAACGTGCACAGCCATGGCGGCGGACACGCCTACCTCAGGGCCGTGGGCAACGTGCTGGTGGTTGAAGATGACGGACCTGGGTTCCCTGACGACGTACTCAAAGATGGCCCGCAGCGTTTCCGCTCGCTAGGTCACAGCGCAGGCACTGGCCTGGGCATGACCATCGCGGTGCGACAAGCCGAAGTGATGGGCGCACAGTTGCGCTTGAGCAACCGGCCTGAAGGTGGCGCCAGAGCCGAACTCACCCTGCCTGTGACTTAGCCAACCCGGGCAGTTTGAACGTTTCTTGGGTGATCCCGCCCTCGACAGAATCGATCGCAACGACCTCAAGCTTGGTGTATGCCTGACCAGCTTCACCACGGCTCAACGCAGTCGCGGTGACGTTGACGTGCTGTTGGACCGGCTTGCTCGATGCGCAATCGGGCTCACACGGGTTTGTGGTGAAGGTTCCTTCTGCAGTTGCCGAGGTGTCGCCCCACCGCTTCCAGTGCAGGTCTTGCAGCGAGGAGTTTCCATCGGCGCAGGAGAGCACGAACGACTCAGGTCGGTTGCGCAGTTCGTCGCTGACGCACTCAACCAAGTAAGTGACGTCGGCGTAGCTGCTGTAGGTGCCGGTTTCGCCGTCGCTGGGTTCACTCGCGACGGGCTGAGCGTCAGTGACGCCACAGGCGGTCAATGTGGCGGCGGCAACCACACACACAGTGAGTCTTAACAGCGCAGATGCGGACACCTCAGTAGCTCCTTGATCTAGATGTCGATGAGCCAAGCTTGGCTCACCTTCGCCTCAGTAGGCCCACAGGTACATCACAACAGCATCTCAGGTCGCTGATGACGCACTAGCCTTGCCGCCATGGCTTGCGTTGCTGACGTTATTGCGGTGCTCGAGGAGCTTTACCCTTCGCGTCGAGCAGAGCCGTGGGACCAGGTTGGTTTGGTCTGCGGTGACCCCGCGCGCGACGTACGGCGAATTGTGGTGGCCGTCGATCCTGTGCAGGCAGTCGTTGACGAAGCAATCGCGTTGGGCGCTGACATGGTGATCACTCATCACCCACTGTTTCTCAAAGGCACATCCAGCGTCGCTGCGACCACACCCAAGGGACGCGTGGTCCATGACCTGATCCGCAACGACATCGCCCTGTTCGCGGCTCACACCAATGCTGATTCGCCGCCAAACGGGGTGAGTGAGTCGATAGCTCAGGCACTGGGTCTGCGCCAGATACGGCCGCTGGACCCCGACGATGACTCACCGCTGGACAAGATGGTGACCTTCGTGCCGATTGAGTCAGCCGAGTCGGTCCGCGAGGCACTGACCGAAGCGGGCGCTGGGCACATCGGCAACTACGACAGCGCGTCCTTCTCGACCCCTGGGACAGGTCGATTTCGCCCGCTAAGAGGGGCCTCCCCAGCAATCGGAGCTGTAGGTGAGGTTGCCGAGGTCGACGAGGTGCGGATCGAGGCGGTCGTGCCGAGGTCGCGCAGACATGACGTTGTGGAGGCTATGCGGCATGCCCACCCCTATGAGGAGCCAGCCTTTGATCTTGTCGAACTCATTGGCCTGCCAAGCGCAGATGTGGGCAGCGGTCGAATCGGCGAACTTTTCGCGCCGATGACGCTGACTGACTTCGCGTCAGTGGTCAACCGTGTGCTGCCCGCAACTGCCCACGGAGTGAGAGTGGCAGGCAAGCCTGACCAGATGGTGCAGCGGGTCGCGCTATGCGGGGGAGCGGGAGATTCCTTCCTGGAGTTGGCGCGCATGAGTGGCGCAGACGTCTACATCACCTCCGATCTTCGCCACCACGTGGCCTCAGAACTTCGGGAACATGACTCGATGGCCCTCATCGACGTGGCTCACTGGGCAGCCGAAAGCATGTGGTTGCCTGTGCTGCAGGTTCGGTTGACTCAAGCTTTGGGCACTACGGTGGGCATTGCGATCAGCACGATCAATACCGACCCCTGGACGTTCCGGGTCTAGCCCAAGGAGATCAACGGTGAAAGCCGATCCGTTCGCGCAGCTTCGACTGCTTGACGTTCAGGAACTCGATTCCAAACTCGACACCCTGGTGAACCACCTGCGCAACCTGCCCGAGCACGCAACGGTGGTTGAGTTGCAGGCTCGTCGGGCGGCGCTGACAAACAGGCTCAGTGATGCCGCGATCTTGGTGCGTGACCTCACCGCTGACCAGGAAAAGGCAGATGCCGATGTCGAGCAGGTCAAAGCGCGCCGTGAACGTGACCGCACTCGCATGGATCAGGGGTTGATCACGAACCCCAAAGACCTCGAACGCATGACGCACGAATTGGTGTCACTCGACAAGCGGATCAGCGATCTCGAAGATGTCGAACTCGAGGTGATGACCGCACTCGAAGATGCCCAAAGCGAGCATGATCGGGCTGCCGAATTGGCTGCTGAACTCGACCAAGAGATTGCGGCAGCGACCGCTGCCCGCGACGAACGGGCAGTGGCATTGCGTGCCGAACTCGACGAGGTGCGCACCGAGCGTGAGCTGACTGCTACCGATCTCCCCGAAGACCTGACGGCGCTCTATGCCCGGCTCAGGGAACTCAAGGGCGGAGTTGGTGCCGCCGCGCTGCATCGTCGGCAATGCGGCGGATGCCGCCTCACCTTGGACGCCTCAGTGCTTGCATCGATGGCCAAAGCACCCTCGACCGAGGTGCTGCGCTGCGAAGAGTGCAGTCGGATCTTGGTGCGCACCTCGGAGTCGGGATTGTGAGTTCTAGCAGGTCAAGCCAGCCGGGTCCTGACATCAGTGCCCCCACCACATTGATCCTGATTCGCCACGGTCAAACCGACCACACCTCGCAGATGCTGTTCTCCAGTGGGCTCGGTGGGGCCAACCCAGGTCTCAACGACCACGGGCGCGACCAGGTGACCCAAACTGCGACGTGGCTCGCGGGTCTCGCCGATCAGATCGACGTACTCGTGACCTCTCCGGTGAAGCGAGCAGAAGAGACCGCTGCGATCTTGGGGCACGCTCTAGAGCTTGAGCCGACCGTCGAGCATGACCTGGCCGAGATGGATTTCGGCACGTGGGATGGGCTCAGCTTCGCCGAAGTCGCTGAGCGTGAGCCCGAGGCATTGCGCACGTGGATGGGGTCGCTCACGGTCACACCCGGTGGGGGAGAGTCGTTTCGCGACGTGGAGGAACGAGTGCTGCGCGCCCGCGATCGTCTGGTGACTGAGCATCGCGGCAAGACCGTGATGGTCGTGAGCCATGTGACCCCGATCAAGACTTTGGTCGCGCACAGCGTTGATGCCCCGCTGACGTCACTGTTTCGGATGGAACTCACGCCTGCATCGGTGAGCGTGATTTCCCACTACGAGCGCGGTCCCGATGGCAATCCGGCGTCCTCGCTGCGTTTGTACAACGCTCGCCCAGGCGATGACGTCGTGCTCTCACGCCACCATCACTAAAGCTCCGATACCACCACGTCGATCTGTGAGCCGCTCGCTCCGGTGCGTGTGAGGCTCGAGTGCCACCCCAGATCGTTAAGCAGATCGACAAGGTTTGCTGGATTGCCCGGTGAAGCTGGCGAGCTCACCAAGTCGCGCGTGATCCGGCCCTTGGTTGCCTTGTTGAAGTGGCTAACGATTTTGCGCACACCGTTGGCCTCGTGAAGCACCCGCACCGAAGCCAGGTTGTGGCCGTGAGGGAACTTCCAGAAATTGGCGTACGTCGTGGAACGCAAGTCAACGACGAGTTGATCGCCCATCTCCTGAGCCGCATGAGGCAACGCTGAGCGCCAATGGGCGGCGACGGGCCCCAAGCCTGGCAAAGAGACGCCCCCGGCAAGTCGGTAGCTGGCGATGCGATCGCTGGGTCGCACCCAGCCAAACACCGATGAGGTGATCACAACGCGGCGGGTGAGCCGGGCCTTGGCTGCCGAGTCCAAGGAGTCGACATCGAGACAGTCGTAAAGAACTCCGGTGTAAATCTGATCGGCTCGTGCAGTAGGCGAATCGTGGAGTTCAAGGTTCAGCGCGATCTGGCTGGCTTGAGTGGGGCCAAGGCCCAGCACGCGGGCTGCATCAGGGCCAGAACACACCTGCTGCAGCGACTCGATGACCTGTTGGCGAGCGGGGGTCAGGACCGGAAACGAGAGCGTTTCTAGGTCCAAGGGCTTGCCCCGGCTGGGGCGAGACTTGCCTTCTGAGGGCGGCAACATGATCAGCACGTGCTCAGCTTAGGTGGGTCATAAGTCACGCTAAGAATGCGTACCTGAGCGCTGAGTTGTGGCATTTCGGACATAGTGTGTGCACCATGCCAAGCCGCGTGAGTAGA
>CALMMO010000535.1 GCA_937868455.1 uncultured Marmoricola sp. | reverse complement strand
TCAGTTTCACCGGGTACCCGGTGAAACTTCGCCGCGCTTTGCGGCCCGACAAGCCACCAACACCCACGACGCAGCCGCCATGGTTAGCGCTGACCCGAGCATGTGGAACCCCACGAGCACAACAGGCAAGTCGGTGAAGTACTGGACGAACCCCAACGCGCCTTGGGCCACTTCGACGGCAACGAGCACGATCGCTGCTTCGCGCACGAGCCCGGTGCTCATGATGAGCAGCGCGACGGTGAGTCCGATCAGTAAGAACACGACATCGGCGTGGAGTTGGCTCATCTCCAGAGTGTCGAGCCCGTTGCGGGGGGCGTCAGAGTCGCCGGCATGGGGGCCGGCTCCGGTGACGACTGTGCCGATGGCCAGCACTACCCAGGTGACGGCATAGGTCAGCTTTGCGAGTGTCGTGATCGCTCCGTTGTGCACGAGGGTGGGTCCGTGTTGCAGCCTAAAGATCAACACAACGGCCAACGAGATGATGACCATTGAGGCGAGCATGTGAGCGCCGACCAGCCAGGGGCCGAGGTTGGTGAGCACGGTGATCCCGCCGATCACGGCCTGCATCGGGATCGCTAAGCCGAGCAGGATGCTGAGTTTGTAGACATCTGGGCGGCCGTGGTGACGTGAATAGCCCAGCGCGGCCACGAACGTGAAGATGGCAATTGCGGCGAGCACGAAGGTCAAGGTCCGGTTGCCGAACTCCACCCACTGATGCACATCCATGGCGCCGTGGGGGGTAAACGAGGACGAAGTGCATCGGGGCCAGGTGGGGCAACCAAGTCCTGATCCGGTTAGGCGTACTGCGGCGCCAGTGACCACGATCGCGATATTGGCGGTCAGGCTGGCCCAGGCTGCAGAGCGCATCCACCGGTCGCCGAAATCTTCGAGTTTCACGTTCACTCCCACTTAAAGGTGCGTGCCGTCAGCACCGCACCAGCCATTGCCCAGACAACGAGCACCACAACTCGAGACCAATTCAGATGCCCCTCAAGGAACACTTCGCGCAAGCCTTCACCCAACGCACCGGAGGGCAACAACTCGGCAAAACGTCCGAATGCGCCGTAGGTGGCAGTCGGTAGCACGACACCGCCTGCGGCCATCAGCAGCAAGAAAATCAGGTTTGCGACGGCCAGAGTCGCCTCGGCCCGCAGGGTCCCCGCGATGA
>CALMMO010000534.1 GCA_937868455.1 uncultured Marmoricola sp. | reverse complement strand
GACGGATGCCCTCCAACCAATCGCGCCTCAAAGACTTGTGCGGCGGCGCCTACTTCTACCTCGACGAACATGACCAGGCAGTCGTGGCAACAACCGATGCCCGCATCGCCGTATTCGAGACTAAGGGTCTGACGCAGGTTGCGAGCTATCCCGTCAGTGTCCCCAAGGGTGACTGCCTCATCGCCTTGATGCCCGATTGGCAAGGTCGGATTTGGTACGCAACCAGACATGGGCAGGTGGGCTGGGTTGCGCCCGGCACCTCTAAGCATGGCGAGTTTCAGGTCAAGGGCACGATTGCCAACTCGCTAGCAGTGGACAGCAAAGCGCTCTATGTCGTGAGCGATCACGAAATGGTGCGCGTGCGCACCGATGGCCCGCGGCCCCGACTCGACTGGAGTACCTCCTATGACCGAGGTACTGAGAACAAAGTGGGCCAACTGAGCCAGGGCTCAGGCACTACTCCGACGTTGATAGGCGACAACAAGCTCGCCATCACCGATAACGCCTCACCCCGGATGAGGGTGCTGGTGCTGGACCGGCGCACCGGAAAGGTCACCTGCAAGGTTCCAGTCTTTGCCCGGGGGAGCAGCGCAACCGAGAACTCTCTGGTGGGCGTGGGTGACTGGGTCTTTGTGGAAAACAATGAGGGCTACGCAGGTCCGTGGAGCACCCTGTTGGGCCAGGCTGCCTCGCCCGGGATTGCTCGAGTCGACACGAAGGCATGCAAGCTGTCTTGGACTGCTCAGGTGTCTGCGCCCACCTCGGTGCCGAAGGCATCTGCGGCCACGGGCTTGCTCTATGTCTATGAGAAGCAACCCAATCTGTGGGGTGTGAACGCGTGGTACCTGACCGCAATCGACATGCGCACCGGCAAGCGGGCATTCCGAGTGCGCACGGGCATCGGGACGTTGTTCAACAATCACTACGCAGCCATTTCGTTGGGGCCAGATGGTTCGGCGTACATCGCCACTTTGGCAGGGATGATCAAGGTCAAAGACGGCTCGTAGCTCACATGCGCGAGTCGATCGCCAAATCTGGGGGTGGGCTTTGCTTGGGTTAGACCATGCCTTCCCAGACACCGAGCGAGATGAGTTATGACCTGCCCGCGACGGTGGAGGCCAATCTGAGCTTTGTCACTGATCGCCTTGCCGTGGGCGGAGACTTAGATGCATTCGAGCCCAAATCGCGACGCCAGGTCAAAGAGATCCTCGAGTGTGGCATCACCCACGTGCTCGACGTGCGGCTGGAGTGGACCGACCAGCCCGTGTGGGACATGGTGCCCGAGGTTGACTACCGCTGGGATGGCATCGATGACGCCGGACAAACCGTGCCGGCCGAGTGGTTCGATCGTGTGGTCACTTGGGGCTTGCGCGCCCTAGCCGAGCCTGGCGCCAAGGTGCTCACGCACTGCCACATGGGCATCAACAGAGGTCCAAGTGCGGGCTTCGCCATGATGCTCGCATTGGGTTTCGACCCGATTGACGCATTGCAGCGCATCCGAGACGCGCGCCCCATCGCCTATGTCGCCTACGCCGAAGATGCCCTTGCCTGGCACCACCTGTGCACCGGAGCCTCCGGCGAGGATCGTCGGGCCGATCTGCGGCGAGTGGCCGCGTGGCGACGCGAGCAGCGACTTGATGTTGCCGATGTGATTCGCCGGATCAGGGGCTCGTGAGAGGCTGCTGATGTGACCGACGCACTGAGCAAATATCAGGCGATGCGACGTAATGCGATCAGTGCATTCGTGCTGTCCTCCGCGGTTGCTTGGGGCATTTGGGTTTACACCAGCTATACCGTGCGCGGGTTTGAGCCCTACCTGCCCTGGCCGTTGCTGATCACTGTGGGCAGTGGCTGGCATCTGGTGCAGGTGCTGCGGCTTCGGCGCGGCATCATCAAAGTTCAGGCTCGACGACTGCATCGTCGCCGAAAGTCGCGATGAAGGCCCTCGTCTTCGTCCCCGTGGTCCTGCTGCTCGGGGGCTGTGCTTTGGCCCAGGTGCCTCGTGAGGAGCGCACGCCCTCTGCGTCAGCAACTGGCACCCCCTCGCCGCACGCCAGTGGCACCCACACAGGTCGTGTCGGCACGGTTGCTTGGGTCGATGACGGCGACACCGTCGATGTCAGCTTCGGTGGCGGGCGTCGCGAGCGGGTCAGACTCATCGGGATCAACGCCCCCGAAGACAACCCTGAGCGCGTGGAGTGCCACGGCAAAGACGCAACTAGCGCCTTGCGCAAACGACTCCCGCTAGGCACTCGGGTGGTGCTCGTGCGCGATCGGGGCCAAGACCGCCGCGACCGCTACGGGCGACTCCTTGGCTACCTCCAGTCAGGCGACACAGATATCAATCGATGGCTAGTGGGTCAGGGGCACGCGCAGGTCTATGTCTATATGCATCGACCCTTTGAGCGCTATGACTCCTATTCCTTGGCCCAAAGTCGAGCCCAGCGGCTCAATCTTGGTCTGTGGCAATGCTGATCCCAGCGGCCCGAGCAACCTCGGCGTACGCCGCAGCCAGTGAGGCAACACTCTCGTGGGCGTTGAGACCCGACGGGTTGGGTACCACCCACAATTGCACCTGATCGGGCCAGCCCGCAGGCAGTTCCACTTGCCGGCCCGCGGCGGCACGTGGGCGATCGAACCCGCTGCGGAAGGCGGTGATGCCAGCCATCGCAACGACCGCTGGTTGGTGCTCTATGACGAAGTCGATGAGTGCGCGGGCTCCCTCGCGTAGCTCTTCGCGGCTCAACTCATCGGCACGAGCAGTGGCCCGGCGGGCGAGGTTGGTGATCCCGAGCCCTTGAGCGACAAAGGCGGCGCGATCCTCAGCGGTCATCCCAGTGCGCGGATCGATGGGGGCGGTGATCA
>CALMMO010000533.1 GCA_937868455.1 uncultured Marmoricola sp. | reverse complement strand
ACCTCTTGGGAGATCTCCTCGCCACCGACGTAGCGATCCATCAACGTCTCGTCTTCGGATTCCTCGATGACGCCTTCGATGAGTTCGCCGCGGTGTTCGGAGTCGGGGGAGTCGGCTGCAAGCAGGTCGATGAGGCCTTCGCTGTCGGGTAGATAGAGCGGCAGCACCTTGTCGCCGAACGCATCCTTGGCTTGCTGTAGCACTTCGCCGAAGTCGGCGCGCTGGTGGTCGAGTTTGGTGATCGCCACAACCCGTGGCATGCCGACCTCTTCACATTCGCGCCACAACTGCCGAGTGGCCTGGTCGACGCCCTCGTTGGCGGCGATGACGAAGATCGCGCAGTCTGCGGCTCGCAGTCCGGCGCGCACCTCGCCCACGAAGTCGGCATATCCAGGCGTGTCGATCAGATTGATCTTGGTGCCCTGATGCAGCAGTGGGGCCAGCGCCAAACTCACGCTGCGTTGATGACGGTGTTCGGTCTCTTCGTAGTCGGTCACCGTGGACCCATCCGCCACGGTCCCGGCTCGGGTGATCGCACCGGAGGTGACGAGCAACGTCTCGGCAAGGGTCGTTTTGCCTGAAGCGCTCGGCCCGACGAGGACGACATTGCGAATCCGGTCGGGCCCGGGGGCCACAAGGTCGTGAGTGGACGCTTTCTTTGCACCTTTGTCAGCCATAGCTCCAACAAACTCCCAATCGAGCTAATTGGCAAGATGTTGGCCAGATGAGTTCGGTCTGGTGGCTCACACCTACCGGTTGAGCCCTCTGGCACCTAAGGTCTGCCCATGGCTCACAAAACGCCCACGCGTATCGACCGGTTCATGTTCGCGCACCAGCCTTGGTCGATCGGGGCGGTGGTGATTCCAGCGACTGCTGCGATCAAGATCGGCCGGGCCGTGAAGTCACGAGTGCGCCCCGAAACCACGACTGTGTGGTGCTCTCCGGCCGAGCACGACGCTGTTGTGCAACGGGTTGCCGAGCAAGTACGTCGCTGGGCCGCACTGCCCGCCGAAGGCCGCCCCCAGTTGCGCACTAACCGCAGCGCAACCTCGTCCTTCTCCCTTCGCCATGCCGATAAGTCCGGCGCTCAGACGGTCGACGTCGGTGAACTCCGGCACGTGATCGAACTCGACGAGAAGGCCCAGACTGTGCGCATCGAGCCACAAGCAACCGTCGGTGAGGTCACTGATGCTCTTGCGAAGCACGGGTGGATGCTGGAGGCGACCTTGGAGATGGAAGGCGCCAGTCTGGGAGGTCTGGCCTTATCTCAGGGCCTCACCACGCACTCGCATCAATGCGGTTTTGTGCACGACACCGTCACCGAGTGGGAGTTTGTCACCGGTCAAGGTGAAGTGCTGGTCGCCAATGCCGAGCAGAACTCTGATGTGTTTGTGACCGCTGGGATGAGCCAGG
>CALMMO010000532.1 GCA_937868455.1 uncultured Marmoricola sp. | reverse complement strand
AATCTGGCATCGGTCGCGAACTCGGGCGTGCCGGGTTAGAGGAATACCGAGAGACAAAGCACATCTGGCGCAACACCGACCCAGGACCGCAGGGTTGGTTTGGCAGCGGGGGAGAGGCAACACCATGACTCGGCAATGGGACTACGTGATCGTCGGTGGCGGATCAGCGGGCTGTGCGCTGGCCAACCGACTCAGCGCCGACCCCAAAAACTCGGTGCTGGTGTTAGAGGCCGGTCGCAGTGACTTCCGCATCGACCCGTTTATTCACATGCCCGCTGCGTTGCCGTTCCCGATTGGCAGTCGGTTCTATGACTGGAAATACGAGTCGGAGCCCGAGCCGGCCATGGGAGGCCGTCGGGTCTACCACGCTCGAGGCAAGGTCCTCGGCGGATCGTCATCGATCAACGGGATGATCTTCCAGCGCGGCAACCCGATGGACTACGAACGTTGGGCTGCCGACCCGGGCATGGAGACCTGGGACTACCTGCACTGCCTGCCGTACTTCAAGCGCATGGAGAGCCGTCACCTAGAGACCGGGGCCGACGGTTCCGATCAATGGCGTGGTGGCAGTGGGCCGCTGTGGCTAGAGCGTGGCAAAGCCGACAACCCGCTGTTTGGAGCATTTTTCGAGGCCGTGCAGCAGGCGGGCTACCCGCTCACTGACGACGTCAACGGCTACCGCCAAGAGGGCTTTGCTCGCTTTGACCGCAACATCAAGAACAGTCGACGTTGGAGTGCGGCTCGCGCCTATCTCCACCCGGTGATGAACCGACCCAACCTCAAGGTTGAAACCTTGGCTCACGCCACCAAAATCACCTTTGATGGCAAGCGTGCGACCGGAGTCGACTATCTGCGTGGTGGCCGAGTTGCCAAACATGCGGCGGCTGGCGAAGTGGTCCTGTGCGGTGGGGCAATCAACTCACCGCAACTGCTTCAACTCTCTGGCGTTGGCAACCCTGAGCACCTCACGCCTTTAGGCGTGCAGATGGTCCACGACCTGCCAGGTGTGGGAGAGAACCTCCAAGACCACCTTGAGGTCTACATCCAGTACGCCTCGACACAGCCTGTCTCCATCGCTCCCGGTTTGGCCTGGCACAAGCGCCCCATGATTGGCGCCAAGTGGCTCTTTGGGCGCGCCGGCCTTGGGGCCACCAACCACTTTGAGGGTGGCGGGTTCTGCCGAAGCAATGAGGATGTGGACTGGCCGAACCTGATGTTCCACTTCCTTCCAATCGCGATTAGGTACGACGGCTCAGCCCCCACCGAAGGCCATGGCTACCAGGTGCACATCGGCCCCATGTACGCCGACACCAGAGGCTGGATCCGCATTGCCAGCACCGACCCTAAAGAGCACCCCAAGATGCTCTTCAACTACCTGACCACCGCCACCGACCGCAAAGAGTGGGTCGAGGCGATCCGGGTCGCGCGAAACATCTTGAACCAACCGGCGTTCGCGCCTTTCAACGGTGGCGAACTCAGCCCTGGGCCTAGCGTCGAGACCGACGAAGAGATCTTGGAATGGGTGCGCAAGGACGCTGAGACGGCGCTTCACCCCTCGTGCACGTTGAAGATGGGTGTGGACGACATGGCCGTCACTGACCCGCTGACGATGAAGGTCCACGGCGTCGAAGGCCTGCGAGTCGTCGATGCCAGCGTGTTCCCCTATGTCACCAACGGCAACATCTATGCCCCGGTGATGATGGTGGCTGAAAAGGCTGCCGATCTGATCTTGGGCAACACCCCATTGGCGCCCTCCACGGTGCCTTACTACCGCCATCGCGATGGCTCGCCCCTCTATCCGCCAGGCGACTCACGCAATACGGTGCTCAACAACCCGACGCAGGAGGCCAGATGAGCAACGCAAACACCGTGGGCCTAGAG
>CALMMO010000531.1 GCA_937868455.1 uncultured Marmoricola sp. | reverse complement strand
GGTCGATGTAGCGGCCCGGGTCGAAGGCTTCTGGGTCGGGGAACGACTCAGGCAGCCGGTTGCTCAGTCGAGGGCTGGCCCCGATCAGCGAGCCTGCCGGGAGCACCCGATCGCCGATCTCGATGTCCTCCTTGATCAAGCGCAACAGCAAGATCAACGGGGGGTGCAGGCGCAGGGTCTCCTTGAAGGCCGCCTCAAGTTTGGGGATGGCGCGCAGCGCCCGGAACGAGATCTCGGGCACCTCACCGCTCTCATCGGCTTGATAGAGATTGTCGAGTTCATCGACGACACCTTGGAGGATCTCGGGGTGGCGCAGCAGTTCGATCAAGGTCCAGGCCGAGGTGCCAGTGGTGGTGTGGTGGCCCGCGAACATCATCGAGATGAACATCCCGGTGATTTGATCGGTGGAGAACGACCCCAATGAGACGAGTACGTCGAGCAGATCGCGCTCCTCGCGCGGCACCTTGGGTGACTGTGCTCGCTCATCGATGATCTCTTGGACTAGTTCCTTCAGCAGCACTCGGGCTGCGTCGCGCTGGCGGAACGACTCCAAGTCGGCGTACGGATCAACGAACGCCATCGCGTCGGTGCCCTGCTCAAGGTCGTGATAGAGCTTGGCGAATCGTCCGTCGATCTGGTTGCGGAAGCGCTCGCCAATTAGGCAGGCCGATGTGGTGTAGATGGTGAGCTCAGCGAACCAGTCCAGCAGATCGATCTCACCTTCGTCGCCCCACTTGGACACCATCTGCTTGATCTGGGCCTCGATGGTCTGGGCGTGACCACGCATCTGCTCACCGCGCAACGCCTGGTTGCGCAGCATCTCTTGGCGTCGCTCAGGTGAGGCGTCAAAGACGACCCCTTCGCCGAAGATCGCCTTCATGAAGGGGTAGGCCTCACCCTGGTCGAGCACCTCCTCGGGTGCACGGAAGAAGATCTCTTGCTTCTCCGCGCCCACGACGAGATAGACATCTTTGGGGCCCAACTGGATGTGGCCTAGCTCGCCGCACTCGGCATAGGTCCGCTCGAGCAACCCGATCGGGTCGGTGCGCATGTCTTCGAGGTTGGTCTGTTCGCCTGCGGTTGCCACCGAGACACTTTGGATAGTCACTGCTTGTCCACCTTCTTGACGGGGGCTTCTGGTTGCACATTGATTTCGGTGAAATGGGTGCCTCGGGGGGCGCTGATGATCGTCCAAATGGCCGTGGCCAACGCCTCCGCGGGCAAGAACTGGGAGTGCCGAGCTAGGCCGAAGGTCGTCCAGTCTTCAAACACCTTCACGAGTTCGTCGCCGGGCCAGCCCGTGCCCATCTCGGTCATGGTTGGCCCAGGACGCACGACTGAGGCGCGCACTCCTGTGCCTTCGAGTTCCTTGTGCAAGGTGAGCACGAGCGCATCGATGCCGGCTTTGCTGGCGTTGTACGCCGCCGTACGCGGCCTATGAGTGGTGCTGGAATCGCTGGAGATGAAGACCAAGTCGCCGCGCTGGCGCTCGACCATGCCTGGGGCGAATGCGTCGAGCAAGCGATAGGCCCCGATCACGTTGACGTCGAGGATTTCGGCGGCCCGCTCGGCACCCACCTCCCAGGCGCTCCCAGGGGAGTTGATGCCACTCGACATCACCAGCCCCTCGATTGGGCCTAGTGCTGACTCAGCGGCTGCCGCAAAGGCATTGACGCTTGCGGGGTCTTGCACGTCGAGTGAGGCAGCAAACGCCTCGCCACCTTTGGCTTTGATCTGTTCGCTGAGTTCTTCGACTCGTTGAGTACGTCGAGCGCCCAGCGCCACCGGATATCCGTGCTCAGCGAGCAACACTGCAGTCGCGGCACCGATGCCACTGGACGCACCGGCAATCGCGATCGGTCTGCGGTCTGGGTGCTTCATGCGGGCACCACCGTGATCGGAAGGTGCGCGAATCCGCGCACATTGATGGAGTGCACCCGCTCGGCCTGGGCAGGATCGGCCTCGATCGAGGACACCCGCTGGGCGAGTTCGGCCAACGCGATGTTGGCTTCGAGCCGGGCCAGGTTGGCGCCTAGGCAGAAGTGGCGGCCCTTGCCGAAACTGATGTGCTCGGCCCACTGTTCGCTGCCTCGGTCGAGGTCGTACTTGTCAGGATCGGGGAAGACGTCCTCGTCGCGGTTGCCGCTGCCCAGAAGCACGATGAGGCGCTCGTTCTTGGCGATGTCGACGCCTCTGATCTGCACGTCCGCGTTGACCCGGCGGGCCAGCACCTGGCTAGAGGTGTCGTATCTCAGGGTCTCCTCCACCCAGTCGCTGATCCGGCTCGGGTCGTTGAGCGGCTTGCGCAGTTGGTCAGGGTTAGCCGCACCCCAGTGCACAGCGTTGGCGAGGAGTTTGGTGGTGGTCTCGTTGCCGGCCACCACCATGAGGAAGAGGAAGGAGATGATCTCGTTGTCGGTGAGCCGCTCTCCGTCAGCTTCGACGTCAATCAGGGCGCTGGTCAGGTCGTCGGTGCGGCTCCTGCGCCGCTGATTGACCATCTCTTGGTAGTAGACGACCAAATCCAAGGTGGCTGCGATGCCCTCGGCTGGCACGTCGTACACACCGTCATCGCGGTGCACCACGAGGTCAGCCAGTCGGCGTAGCTCGGCGCGGTCTGCTCTGGGCACCCCCACCATTTCGGAGATGACGTCCATGGGCACTCGGCCGGCGAAGTCATCGACCCAATCGAAGGTGCCTTGTTCGAGGGCGGGCTCGAGGTGCTCGTTGCTGATCCGGCGAATCTGCTCACTCATCTCCGCAACCCGGCGGGGGGTAAACCCACGACTGACCAACTTGCGCAGCCTGGTCTGGTCAGGAGGGTCCATCGCCAAGAAGCTCATCACAGAGTGGGCGTTGGGGCCCCACGAACTGGGATCGAGCGAGACGCCGTGGTCGTTGCTGAACCGCTTCTCATCCTTCAGCACAGCCAAAATGTCGGCGTGCTTCGACAGCGCCCAAAAGTCGCGCTCGTCGTTGCGATAGACCGGCGCCTCGGCACGCAACTTCGCGTACGTCGGGTAAGGGTTCTCTTGAGTTTCGTAGTCATAGGGGTCGAAAATCATTGGCTGCCTTTGAGGACTAGATGGGCGAGATCGTTAAGTTCCTTGGTGGCCTGCTCGCGTGGGATGTGTCCCAGCCCCGAGCGCATGAGTGCTCCGGCCCAGGCGATTTCGAGCGTGGTCAGCACCCGCTCATCCACGTCACCATCGGGGGCCAGCGCCTTGCTCAAGTTGGCCCGCATCAATCGCCCGATTCGAGTGCGGACCTGTTTGACGTCGGGCTGGTCGGCCAGCATGGCCACGGTGGCAGCCGCGGCAATCTCCGGACAGTTATCGAGAAGTCCGAGCAGTCGGGTGAAGAGATTCGAGAGCCGCTCGTGCGCGTCAGCGGCAGGCTGATCCTGAATCGGGTTGTTTTCTAGGAGGTCGAGGTACGTCGCGGCCACCAAGTGCTGCTTGGACTTGAAGTGGTTGTAGGCCGTCGCGGGAGCCACCCCTGCCTCTTTGGCGACTAAGCGCACGGTGAGGTCGTCGTACGCCGTGGTGGCGAGGGTTTGGCGCGCAGCAGCGATCAACTTCGCCGCACTGCCATCCCATCTGGACACGTGTCTAAGTGTGTAAGTGGACAGGTGTCCAAGTCAAGAGGCAAGAAAAGGCCCCCCATGCACCCAACAGAGCCCACCTGCCCTTGCTGCCTTCCGGCCCTGGGGGAGTTCAGTGAGATGTCGCCGCATGAGGGGTTGCGCAGAGTCTACGGGGCAAGCCCACCCAACGCCGACTCGGGCTTAGCTCCCCACCGATTCGTCGCCCACCCCAGCAACCAGGTAACCTCTCCGGCGGAGGATTCGCCTAGTGGCCTATGGCGCTCGCTTGGAAAGCGGGTTGGGTGCAAGCCCTCAGGGGTTCGAATCCCCTATCCTCCGCCACTGCAGTCGTTTGACTCCCTCTAGCCCGGGCTTTCGTCCGGGTTTTTGGTTTTTGGGGCGCAGTGTCGAAGTCACAAGTAAACCTGTGACTTTGTCGCTTTGCGGGGAGGATCATCCGGGTGAAGTGTGCATTTGCCGGGTGAAGCAGGGACTGGCGTTGGTCAACCCTCGCACTGGATCAACCGCTGTTTCATAGAGATGTGGAACGTCCTGGAGCAGGGCTACAGCAGCCAAGAGCCGCTCAGCGCCCGTGGCGAGTTCTTCGCCTGTTTGGGCAAGCTCAGCGTTCAGGCGAGCCCGCTCACTACGCAGACTGTTGATCCGCCCTCGGATCTTGTCTTGAGGCAAGCCGGACTCAGCCAGATCGATCAGACGTTCTTCGCGTTTGTCGAGTTGCGCCAGTTTCTTCGTGAGTGCTTCGAGCCGTCACGACCGGCAGTCGAGCGGACAGCCGCCCCGTGAGCTGGCCGTGAGACCCGGACCATCTAGCCGTTACTGCGTGAGCCCAAGCTATCGGCCGACGACGCCACAAGGCATTTGTCACGGACTACCGTCGCGAGCGTAACTCTCATTAGGGCGGTTGGGGTGATAAATTTCACACCCATAGTGTGCTAGTTAGTCGGGAGGCGACCCTAGCGTGAGGAAAATGCGAGTCGCAGCGCTCGGCGCTGTAGTGGGACTGGCCGCGGGTATGGGTGTGTACGCCTCAGCAGGCAACGACGATTTGCCCTCGGGGAAGATTGAGGCAATCCAAAATGCAAAGGTGCCAAGCGTCGACGACGGGAACCTCGGCGCAAAGCACGCGATACTCAAGGCATTTCCAAACTCGGGCAACCCCTCAGCTATTGCCGCAGTTCGCCGTGCCGCAGTCGCGTGTCTTGATCAAATCGCCGCGGCGTCAGATATGCCCAGGCCACTGAAGGCGCGAGCTCGGTGGTTCGCAAGCAGTCGGCACACGTCGACTTTGGGTGCGGCTTCCAAGGCATGGGTACCCAGCGAGAGGCAGAGTCAAATGCGCACGCTTGGTGAGGCCATCGAAAAGGTCAGGAATGATCCCGGATACAACAGTGCCCAATCAAGTAAACAGGTCGTCGAAAAGTGGGAGGGAGTGCGAGTTCTCGGAGATGAAGCATTCGTGCTCTTTGGTGGCCATGTGGCCTATTCCAACCCCGGCCACAAGGCCTGGTCTGGTGGTCAAATGCAATATCAGCTGTCTTTGAAGCGAGTCGGTGAAGAGTGGTTACTAGCGGACCGCGTTCAGATCTTTACGGGGGAGATGGGCTGATGGTTCGGCGACTCCGGGCCGCGACCATATTTGTCGCTTGGTCATTGTTGGAATGCTTGTGGGCGGTAATGCCTATGCGTGGGACTACTCCCTTGCTGGCGCCCAGAGTTACACACCAATGGGCTCCCCCTACGAGCCCACCCTGTGACTTTGACGCTTTGCGGGGATGATCATCCGGGTGAAGTGTGCATTTGCCGGGTGAAGCAGGGGCTGGCGTTGATCAGCCCTCGCACTGGATCAACCGCAGTTTCGTGGAGTCTGGAAACGTCCTGAAGCAGGGCTACAGCAGCCACCAGCCTCTCGGCGCCCGCCGGTCGCGACGCCCATCCCGGCCTGTTACGTTCGCACAACCACCTTCAATCGATCCGGGAGATGAAGTTGCGTGCCCTAATAATTGTGCCGCTGGCGATTGTGATGTCATTTGCGCAACCAGCGTTTGCCACTGTATCGAAATCGGCTTCCATAGCAGTTGACTCAATTTCCGCTGAAAGTGGCGGCTCGGCTGAACTCAGCAGAAGATTCGCTAACCTTGATTCAGAAACAATCGCGAAGTTCGATCAGTATGTGAATTGGTCTCGATCGGGTGGCTTCGTTGCCAAAGTTCCAGGGGCGGTTTCCGAAGCGGATCCGGTAGCCGCGAGGGCTGTTGCCGCAACAATTGCTCTATCTAACAAGCAGTTGCGATCCGCGACTGGAAGTATCACGGTCGAAACGCATCAAGGTGTCCTCCTGTTGGGAGGGCGCGCCTCGCTCTCTTCCATTGATCGCTGGACCCGTCACGGGGGAGTTACGTTCTCCTGGTGGGGAATCACCCTGTGGTTGGACAACTATGCCACGAATATCCTCGTAAAGGGGGTTGCTGCTGGCTCTGGTGCTGCCTGGGTCGCCGCGGAACTCACCTCATGGACAGGCGTTGGCGGACTTTCTGGTGGTGCAATTGCTGCACTCCTATCGCTAGGTGCGGCGGGCATTAATGCGTGCAATTGGAACGACCGTGGGGTCGGGTTCCACCTCGCGTATGTTGGAGTCGCGTGGTGTTGGGCACGTTGAAATCTACAATGCGAACGATCTCAATAATCATGGGTGTCCTGCTGGTTATCGTGGGGGTCATGTCAATATTCGGCAATTGGGACGTAAAATGGACAATTGTAGTTCTGTGTCTATTTGTGGCGAGCGCTGCTGGTAGTAGAGCGTCTTGATCGCTGGGAGGTGCACCGACTGAAGAGTGTGGGTACCACTCCGAGCGACAATTTCTATCTAGCCATGGCCGTCAAATCATTCCAATCGACTCAGACGCACATCTTGACTCTTTTGGCACCCAGTATGTGACTGACAGCTTCGTAAGTTTGCTGATCAAAGGCCGTCGAACTGCCCGAAATATCCCTGTTTGAGGCTCAGAAATTGATCTATTGATCAGCAAAGTTACGAGATTCAGCTGCGGAACCGTCCAGCACGGCCGATGCCGAAGGGCTTAGATAACAGCAGTCTGGGGACCCCGAATCCGCACGGGCTCCCCCCTTCACCCGGAAGTTTGTCGCTTTGCGGGGAGGATCATCCGGGTGAGGCGCCAAAGTCACAGGTTTACTTGTGACTTTTCCACCCCCGAAATCCACAACATAGGATCCCCCCGTGAACGATGTGCGCGAGGCTTTCAGCGACACCGCGGAGGTGGTGTGGCGGGGACTGCGGATCATCGCGGCGCACTGGCCGGTGTTGTTGACCATCTTTTTGCTGGGCCAGGCCGTGCGCAACGCGGCTTTGTGGGCGGCGGTGATCGTCTCTGACAGCAATCACCTTCTCGGCGCATTGCTGGTGCCATTGGCGCCGCTGGCGAGTTTGTCGGCGTTGGTGTTGATGCTGCGCACGGTGTCGCCTTCGTTGCGTAACACCCACTTTGAGACCGACGGCTCAGGTGCCCACCCAATGCGCGAACGCCTGGCACTCCTGGCTAGCACACTGGTGCCTTTTCTGGCGGTCTATTCGGCGCAGGGCTACCTCGCTGATGATCGACAGAAGTGGGTCAATGAGGCCAATATCGACGAGCTGCAAAACGGTTCGAGTGCCTGGTTGGCGCAAGGGGCCGACACCGAGCGCACGCTGATCGCCACTGGAAGTTCGTTGCTCGTGCTCATTGCGCTCGCGTTCGTCTTTCGCTGGCTGATCGAGCGTTTCGATCTGCCCGACAAGCACGTCGGTTGGGGGCTTGCTGCTGCATGGTTGGAGGTCACCTGGCTGACCCTGTTGGTGCATCGCCTGGGGCCATTGTTTGGTTTGGTCAGTGACTGGGTGACGACCCGACAACTATGGGTGTGGGGCGCCGCCACCTGGCAACAGTTGGTCGGGGTGCTGGGGCCTTTGGGCCCTGCCCTCGATGGGGTTAAGGAGTGGGTGTGGGCCGTTGCAGGCGATAGCCAAACCTTGGTGATCGTGCCGCTGGCTTGGCTCACCGTGGGTGCGATCGTGTTTCGCCGTGATGCTGATGGGGTCGAACTTGCGACGTCGTACGCCGCGAAGGCCAACGCCCGTGTCCAGGGCTGGCTGCGCATGGCCCCCGCCTTGGTGCGCACCTGGGTCGGGCGCGTGATGGGGGATCTGGCGGGACGATTCGCTGGCATCGCCCAGGGAATCAAAGTGCTCGTGGTGGCCGGACTGCTTCAGGTCGTGCTGTTTGGCTTGGTCTTCGTATTGGCCAGGCAAGCCGAGTTCGGCACCTATGAAGTGATTCGCTGGGTGACTGGGCCGATGGATTACCTCGATCGACAGGTCCTGTGGCCGCACTTTGCGGTGCTCGCACAGGCGGTCTACACCTTGCTCATCGTTGGCTTGCTTGCGGCGGCGATCGATCGAGTGCTGGGTCGTCACGACAGCGCGGGGGCAGAGGCTTCAGCGCACGCTGATCTTTAGGTACTTCGGTGGATTCAGCCAAAACAGCACGTGCTTTGCCTCGAACCTATCTGCGACCAACATAGGCACATCAATGTCGTATTCGGCCGGGCGAGGGCCCTCAGTCTCGGCCTCTGCTTGCTCTTCTGCCGACATGCCGCTGGGGCCAGGATGGTCTTCGGGCACGCACGGTGAGCTTCGCAATGTGCCCATGCCCAACAATGTTGGGTCGTAGTCAGCCTGACGACCTTGCCCATCACGCAAAGCAACCTGGCAGACAGACAGCGGTGACTTCGGGTCTGCCTTGATATGCAAAGCAACGGAGACCCACTTCGATCCAGAAGGTGTGTCAACCGGTTTGCCGAGCGAAGTGAGAGGCGCCTGGCCCGGGCTCACACCCTGGAGGGTCACTTCGACGGAGCGCTTAAAGTAGCCTTCGGGCGCGTGGAACGTGTCGGTCAGCACGAGTGGCCGACCCTGGGTGCCGGAAATGGGTTGATGGAGGTCAGCGCCCCACCAAAACAGTTGCACTCGGCTTGATGCAGCCGCGAGGGCAAGCACCAGAGCTGGCAGTAGCAAAATCAGGCCCCATTTGTTGCGCTGCGCCCAAGAGGGCCGGTTCGTCGCTGTCATGAGGCGCCTAACGTGCTGCCTTGGAGGGTGACCTCCGGGTTGGCCTTCCAGTCCGCGACCACATCGGGGGTGATTTCCAGGTCGATCACCGCGACTGCGTCGTACTGCGTCAGGTCCGCGGTGGGAGCCAACTCCAGGTGGGCACCGATGATGTAGTCGGCAGGCACCTCTATGGCTGCCTGACACTGAATAGGCAACCCCGGCACGGATGATGTGCAGAGGTTCTGGTTTCGGCTGGCGGTGCCACTCCATCGCATGCCGTTGGCGGCCACCATCTCGATTGAGAACAGTCCCGTCGTGGTCTGCGAGGGGGTAAACGTATAGGCGATCACCACCCACAGGTTGCTCGTGCGCATGGCTGCGATGGGGGAGCGGAGTGAAGTGCCACCGTTGACGGTTTGCACGCGGACGCTGCCAGTCCGTACGTCGACCGACTCATCGATGTGGCCCGCGGCCTCGAACGGCCGCAACTCTGTCAATTCATCAGGCAGGTGGCTGGTGAGCAACTGGCCGATCCCAACCACCGCCAAGGCGACGACGCCAGTGAGGGCCTTTGTCCTGAGGGTACGGCGGCTCATCGATGTGCCCGCTTGTGTTTGTGCTGCTCTCGCGCGGCTTTGCGGGCTGCCCGTTGGGATGCCCGGTCCAGTCGCTGCTGTTGAGCCTTTGAGGGCTTCAGCGGCATGGTGACTTGGCCGTTGACTTCGGGATCGCGCCAGTCGAAGGAGCCGTCGATCGAACTGGCGCGCCACGTGAAGTCGTAGGTGTGCAGGGTGAGTTCGTTAGGAAAGTCAGTGCCGCGGTGGCCGAAGATGAACACGACGTCGTACGTCATTCCTGGCCCGATCGATGGTAGGGAGATGGCGTCGGCCATGTTGGCGACGGTGTACTCCGCTTCCTCGTCGGGCACTGTCTTGCCCGGTGTCACTTCGCCGTCGTCGCTGATCGAATCGTGGGTGTAAGCAGTCGCGAACATTGACCCGAGGTTTTGCACCCGCATCACGTTGTTGAGGACTGAGAAGGGCACCTCGGACTTCCCGACCGCCCTGATTTTGGCGTGGACCATGAGGTAAGCCCCGCCAACCGAGGGGTAGATCTGTCGATCTGTCTGACCATGTTGGGGATCTGTGTCCCACGAAGCCTCGATGATGGTGAGCTTCAACGGGCCGAAGGTGTGCTCGACGCCAACCTCTAGTTGTTTCAGGCCTGGCTTGGTGACCTCAGCTCGGGCGAATCCCCCAAAAGGAATCGTCGCTGCGATCACGCACACGAGAGCCACCAGCACCGCAGGCAGTGGGTGCCCTAGAAAGTGCTTCACCAACCGCGACGACCAAGAGTCACGCGGCTCTTGAGGTACGTCGGCGTCGGACACGCCCGCCATCTTAGGTGAGGGGTTCGTCCGATTTGCCCCTACGCGTTGAGGGGGAGCCGCTTTGGTGCTCGAAGTTTCCACAAGACCCTGAGCTCGGCGCCTGAGCAACACCTCGATGAGGGTGGCGTCGACGTACTCTGCGCCACAAAAGTGGATAACCTGCCCCAAGACCCGCCACTGGTCGGTGGGTCTAGTTAGGGTTCTATCCGTGGAACAACCCCTGGCCCTTTATCGCCGCTACCGACCCGAGACTTTCGCGGAGGTTGTGGGGCAAGACCACGTCACAGGGCCGCTTCGTCAGGCCTTGGCCAACAACCGGGTCAACCACGCCTACTTGTTTAGCGGGCCACGAGGCTGTGGCAAGACCACGAGCGCTCGCATTTTGGCGCGCGCACTCAACTGCGAGAAGGCGCCGATCTCTGATCCGTGTGGCGAGTGTCAGTCATGTCGCGATCTGGCTCGTGGTGGCCCTGGGTCGCTTGACGTCATCGAGATCGACGCGGCCAGTCACGGCGGTGTTGATGACGCCCGCGATCTGCGCGAGCGTGCGTTCTTTGCGCCGGTGAGCAGCAGATACAAGGTCTACATCATCGATGAGGCCCACATGGTCACCCCGCAGGGCTTCAACGCGCTGTTGAAGTTGGTCGAGGAGCCGCCTGAGCACCTGAAGTTCATTTTCGCCACGACCGCCCCCGACAAGGTGTTGGGCACGATCCGCAGTCGCACCCACCACTACCCCTTCCGGCTGATCCCACCGCGCACCTTGAGTGACTACCTCGCCACCTTGTGTGAAGCCGAGGGCGTCCACATCGACAACGCGGCGTTGCCGCTGGTGGTGCGTGCTGGCGCGGGGTCTGCTCGTGACTCACTCTCGGTGCTTGATCAACTCATTGGCGGGGCCGGTCCTGACGGGGTGACCTATGAGGTAGCAGCGGCTCTGCTTGGCTACACCCCCGACAGCCTGCTCGACGAAGTGATCGATGCGATGTCAGCGGGCGATGGTGGCACCGTCTTTGGCGTCGTCGACAAGGTCATCGAGATCGGTCAAGACCCGCGCCGATTCACCGAAGATCTGCTGCGGCGACTGCGTGACCTCGTCATCATGGCGGCGGCCCCCGACTCTGCCAGGGGTGGGCTGCTTGAGGTCTCCGACGACGCTGCCGATCGGCTCAGTGCACAGGCCGCCAGGTTTGGTCGCGCCGAGTTGGTGCGTGCCGCTGACGTTGTCGCGGCTGGGCTTACTGAGATGCGTGGTGCGACAGCCCCCCGGCTGTTGCTGGAACTGATCTGTGCGCGACTTCTGCTGCCAGGTGCCGATGACTCTGCGCTGGGCTTTGGCGCCCGCATTGATCGCCTCGAGCGTCGCATCAGTGCCTCGGGGATGCCAGCGCCTAGTGCTGCCGCCTTTGACTCTCCGCCGGCAACCCCAGCAGGGGCTCGGGCTGCTCTGAGCGCAGCCACCGCGCAGGCACCTGTTGCGCAGACCCCCACCACGCAGGCACCGACCCCAGAGCAACCAGCGCCGACTCCCGAACCGCCGAGCGCTGTGTCACCTGCCCCCGTAAAACCCACCACTGGGCAGCCAACTCCGGCGCGACCAACCCCCGCAGAGCCTGCGCCAACTGACACCAACGAGCCGACAGTTCTGTTGAGCCCACCAGCTAAGCAACCGACTGCTCGCCAGGCGCCCCTCGCACCCGCCGCTCCTCCTGTGGCGAGTGAGCCGACCAAGGCCGCTCCTCCGGGTTCGCTCTCTCAAGCCGACGTGCGCCGCTTGTGGCCAGACGTGCTCGACCGGGTGCGCACCATGAAGCGCTTCACCTGGATGCTGCTGAGCCAGAACTCTCAGGTGGTCGGCATCGAGGCCAACGTGCTCACGTTGGGCTTTAAGACTGCCGGGGCCCGTGAGTCGTTCTTGCAAGGTGGCAGCGACCAGATCTTGCGGCAAGCCATGATCGACTTGATCGGTGCCGATTGGCGTATTGAGGCAGTGGTCGACCCAAGCGCCGACCCTGTGAAGGCGGCGGCCCCGCGAGTGATCAAGCCTGCCGTCGTCGATGCACCGCCGGCGAGTCCAGCGGCTGCGTCGAGGCCGCCCGCCCCTGCTCCGCCCCCTGAGGCAGCGCAGGGGCCGGAGGCCGAGCCGATCGACCCTGACGACTACGTTGACCCTGCCGACCCGACGATCAGCAACGAGGCCGAGAGCGGCGCTGCGTTGCTTGCCCGGGAGCTTGGCGCCACCGTGATTGAGGAGATTCCCCATGACAAGTGACGGGTGGGGCGTCTAGATGTACGAAGGCGCACTGCAAGACCTCATCGACGAGCTCGGGCGACTGCCCGGCATCGGGCCAAAGTCAGCCCAACGGATGGCGTTTCACCTGCTGTCCTCCGAGCCAGCCGATGTGCGCCGCCTCGCTGAGGCGCTGATGACGTTGAAGTTGAAGGCACGATTTTGTGACATCTGCGGCAACGTCAGCGAGGAGCCGCAGTGCCGCATTTGCCAAGACCCACGTCGTGATCCCGCGCTTATCTGTGTCGTCGAAGAAGCCAAAGATGTGGTCGCAATCGAGCGCACTCGTGAGTTCAGGGGTCGCTACCACGTGCTCGGCGGAGCCATTTCTCCACTTGATGGCATCGGCCCTGAGCAGTTGCGGGTGCGCGAGTTGCTGCGCCGTCTCGAAGACGGGGTTGTCACCGAGATCATCTTGGCGACCGACCCCAACATCGAGGGCGATGCCACTGCGGCGTACCTCTCACGCCAACTCCGCCCTCTCGGGTTGACCGTGACCCGATTGGCTAGTGGACTGCCAGTGGGCGGCGATTTGGAGTACGCCGACGAAGTGACCCTCGGTCGAGCATTCGCAGGAAGGCGGAGCACAGGGTGAAAGACCTGGACGTAGAAGATTTCGGACAACAGATCGCTGACGCGGTGGAGTCGTACCTGGTGTCGTTGCGTGCCATCGCGCGTGATGAGACTGCTTCGACGGCCATCCCGATGCTGCTCTTGGAGGTCAGCCAGATCATGCTGGCTGGGGCTCGGCTCGGTGTGCAGGTGCCGTTTGTGCCAGACACTGAATTCCAGCCCGACGCAGGCCCAGATCCCGACCTAGATGCGATGCGCATCCGGCTCGCGGGGGTGCTCGGTGACCTTGATACCTACGCCCACAACTTTGAGCCTTACGACCCCGACACCTTGCCGGCCAACATCTCCGATGACCTGACCTCCATGGCCACCGACCTGGCCAATGGTTTGTCGCACTACCGCTCGGGTGACGTGATCGAGGCGCTGTGGTGGTGGCAGTACTCCTACCTCGCAAACTGGGGCACTATCGGATGCGGAGTGCTCTCCGCATTGCACTCGGTGGTCGCACATTCGGCTCTCGACTCCGATCTTGACGAGTCGGATCGAGTGGCTGTGGCCGATGAGGTGCTGGGGGAGTAGCCCACTTGCACATCGACCCAGCAGAGTTGCCGCCGGTCTCGTGGCGCCCTAAGCCGCAAGCCCTGGCGCGCTGGTTTGTTGTGATTCTGATGCTCGGTTTCGGTGCCGGTTTGCTCTATGCGCTGCTTACGGAGGGCGAGTCGGCGCTCGCGGATCTGGGCTGGTCGGGGTTGGCCTTTCTGGCAACTCTCATTGTGGGTTCCTTCGTGCTCGGGGTGTACACCGCCGTGAGACCAAACCTGGCTGAAACCGTGGTGATTGACACTCCCCCATTGGCCCTCGACGTAACTGGCATCGCCTTCTCGATCGACCGAGGGCGACGCACTCAGTCGATCGTGACGCTTGCCAGCTCGCTGATGTTGCTAGGCCTCGCGGTCACGGGCACGCTCTACCTACATGACCGAATGCCTCCAGAAGGCGCTTGGGAGGTAGGTCGAAGTGTCTTGTCTGGCGCAGTGTTCGCGGTGCTCATCGGGCTTGGCCTTCTTTCGTGGTGGCCGATTCGCCAGCTCCCCAACGCGCCTCGACAACTGGTGCTGACACCCACCCGAGTGGGCATCGTGCAGGGTGAGCCGCTGGCCATGGTGGCGTGGAGTGATGTCCAAGGCATCGTGTTCACCGGCTTCAAGCGCATGCCCGTGATCGACCTCCATCTGCGCGACGGTGCGCATCTGATCACCGCCTACCCCAAGGCCCACAAGGCGTGGCGTCGACTGGCCTTCTTGAATGGGATTGGCTCCGGAGCAATCCAGGTCGTGCCGCCTCAATTTGCCACCAAAGCCGAAGTGGCGGCCTACTGCGTCAACCACTATTGGCGCCATCCCGCAGATCGTGACGAGCTAGCTAATGGCCGCGCCCGCGATCGCATCGAGGCACTGGTCGCGATGGTTGAGGCCGACCCCGAGCATCGTTGGTATCGGCCGAGATCCCTGGGTAGCTCGTGAACCGCAACTAGTCGGGCAACCTGAGTCCGGCACTCGGGCAGCGTCGTACTGCAAATCCCGCGACCGACTACCCTTGTCGGGGCTTTGCGCGACAGGCGTGAGGCGCGATTGGGAAGGTTCACCCGTGGCTAGTCCAAAGGGAATTGTCGTGCAGAAGTACGGCGGCTCATCTGTCGCCGATGCCGACGGCATTAAGCGTGTCGCCCAGCGGATCGTGGCCACTAAGCGCGACGGCTATGACGTCGTTGTTGTTGTCAGCGCGATGGGCGACACCACCGACGAACTGATTGACCTCGCCGAGCAGGTTTCGCCGCTGCCCAGCCCCCGTGAACTCGACATGCTGTTGACCGCTGGTGAGCGGATCTCGATGGCGCTGCTGGCGATGGGCATCGGCAATCTGGGGTACGACGCCCGCTCGTTCACCGGCAGCCAAGCCGGCGTGATCACCACCGAGGAGCACGGTCGCGCCAAGATCATGAAGGTCACCCCCGGGCGGGTCTTGGAGGCAGTCGAGGAGGGGGCAATCGCGATCGTTGCCGGCTTCCAAGGTGTCAGCCAGACCACCAAAAACATCACCACGCTAGGTCGCGGTGGCTCCGACACGACAGCGGTCGCACTGGCTGCGGCACTCAACGCGCAGGTGTGTGAGATCTACTCCGACGTTGACGGCGTGTTCACCGCCGACCCGCGCATCGTGCCGACGGCCCGCAAAATCAACCGCCTCGCCTACGAAGAGATGCTCGAAATGGCTGCTTGTGGCGCCAAAATCTTGCACCTTCGGTGTGTGGAGTACGCCCGCCGCTATCACATGCCCATCCACGTGCGTTCCTCGTTTAGCAAGCACGAGGGCACTTGGATTTCTGGTTCTATCGACGATCAACCTGAGGACCCCACCATGGAACAGGCCATCATTTCCGGAGTTGCCCACGATCGCTCCGAAGCCAAGATCACCGTCGTCGGTGTGCCAGACAAGGTCGGCGAAGCCGCTGCCGTGTTCACTGCACTCGCCGGTGCCGAGATTAACCTCGACATGATCGTGCAAAACGTCTCCGCCGCTGCCACTGGGCTGACTGACATCTCCTTCACCTTGCCCAGTACTGACGTGACCTTGGCAATGAAGACCCTTGACGCCCTTAAGGAGCAGATCGGGTTCGAGTCGCTGCTGTGCGACGACAAAATCGGCAAGGTCTCCCTGATCGGTGCCGGCATGCGCACCCACCCAGGCATCTCGGCCAAGTTCTTCACTGCGTTGGCTGACGCAAAGGTCAACATCGAGATGATCTCCACCTCCGAGATCCGCATCTCGGTGATCGTGGATGAGGCCGACGTTGACGCCGCCGTACAGGCAACCCACACGGCCTTCGACCTCGACGCCTCTGAAGTTGAGGCCGTGGTCTACGGAGGCACCGGGCGATGAGCGTCAACATTGGCGTCGTAGGCGCGACCGGCCAGGTTGGGGTCGCGATGCGGCAGATCCTGCTCGAGCGCAA
>CALMMO010000530.1 GCA_937868455.1 uncultured Marmoricola sp. | reverse complement strand
CGGGTACCCGGTGAAACTTGCGCTTCCCCTGTGAAACTTCACATGGGAAGCGCAAATGTTCCATGGGAAGTACGCCGCTATTCGACCGCGAACCACGTCGATCGCAAGCCGTAGAGGGAACGAAACTCACTGCCCGTCAGCACTTTGGTGCCCGTCGATCCGATCAGCGTGAGTGAGAGCACGCGGCCTTGCCATTGGCCACCGCCCTCACGCGAGGTCACTTTGATGGCGTTGAGGGTGCCCAGCCCTGGATAGCGCTTCTGCGCGGCCGATGCCGTGGCGTCTACCGACCACGAGTGCACTTTGTTGCCGGCCCAGTCGTCGTAGGGGTCGGCCTTCGCGACCAGGTATGGCGCCGACCCTGCCGAGGTGAACCCGCCCGATGAGGAGGAGAACTGCGTGAAGGCGGGTCGCCCCGAGTAGGTCAGCATCGCTCCTGCGGTTGCGCTCACGGCAGCATTGCCCGCCGCTGTTTCACCACTGAAACCGCGGTAGACCTGACAGGCGGAGGTGTCGCAGATCTGCCAGGGCCGATCGCTGCGAGATTGAATCCACCACAGGGCGTAAGTGCGGGCGGCAATGGCCTGGGCGCGCACGGCATTGGCGTGCCACGAGGTTGGGATTTCCGCCGGAACAACACCTTTGACGTAATTCTCCAAGCTCACCACATTGACCGTGTCGCGCGCAGCCGATCCCGCACTTGGCGCGGCCGCACGCAGGGCGCCGCGATAGCTGCGCGTGCCACTAGGCGTCACCAACGTGAGCGGACCCTTCACCCGACTGAACTGGCCTTCACCGGTGAATTGGGCATCAACAAATCGATGCCACCTATCGGTGCGGTACTGCAAGACTGTGGTGCCCGAGACCACTTTGAGCCGCCAGCGCGTCGCGCCGGTCTTCACCGGAGAGTACGTCGCACCAGAACCCAGATCCTTCGCCCTGAGCCCAGATGCAGCCAGCACAACCACGTCGTCGGTGGTGTCGGCGGTGATGAGCACCCGGACATCGCCCGAGGCCGAGCCCAGCGCCGTTCCTGGGTAATAGAACGCCAGGATTTCTGAGTATGTGAGGCCTTGGCGAGCAGCGCCTTCCGCGCCGTACTGCCCCATCCCATGGCCATGCCCAAAGCCGTGTCCGATCAGGGTGAACGCACCAGAAGGAGGGATCGGGTAGGTCTGGGAGACGCTGACCCCTGACGCGGGTACGACGGCGCACGATGCACTGACCAAGGCGACGAGAGCGGTCGTCGTACGCCGAAACCATCGCATCAAAGTGCCCCCACCAAAGTGACTGATGTGACGAGAGTAAGCGCGTGTGAGAGGTAACTCCAGAGTGCCGAACTAACTACAGTCCGGTAATTCAGTTGGGGCTTTGGTGAAGTCTGCGAGCCGCTTCAGCGATCGATCCACTCATCGAGGGATAGACCGTGAACGCCTGTGCCAAGTCATCGACGGTGAGCGATTGAGCCACCGCAATGGAGATCGGATGGATGAGTTCTGAGGCATGTGGGCCAACCACGACGCCGCCGACCACGATGCCGGTGCCTGGGCGCGCGAACAGTTTCACGAACCCGTCACTGACACCCTGCATCTTTGCCCGCGGGTTTCGGCTCAACCCCAAGGTGACGCTTTGGGCCACAATCTCCCCGGCATCGATCGCCTTCTGGGTAACGCCAACCGTGGCGATTTCGGGCGTCGTGAAGACGTTGGCAGAGACCTTCCCCAAGTTGAGTGGCGCCACGGCATCACCAAGGAAGTGCCACATCGCGATGCGTCCTTGCATCGCGGCCACCGAAGCGAGCATGAACACGCCGGTGCAGTCGCCGGCGGCGTACACCCCCCTGGCGTTGGTGCGCGAAACCCGATCGACCTGAATGAATCCGCCCTCATCGAGTCGGACCCCGGCCTCCTCCAACCCCATGTCAGCAGTGTTGGGGATCGATCCCAACGCAAGCAGACAATGACTGCCTGTGACGGTGCGGCCATCGGTGAGGGAAACCACGACCTCATCGCCTTGGCGCTGGACAGCCTGCATGCGGGAGGAGTCCATGACCACCATGCCCTCGCGGCGCAGCACGTCTTCAAGCAGTTGCGCCGCGTCAGCATCTTCGCCCGGCAGCACCCGCTCGCGAGAGGAGACCAGAACGACCTCGACGCCGAGGTGGAGGTAGGCCGAAGCGAACTCAGCACCCGTCACACCCGAGCCGACCACGATGAGTTTGCTGGGGAGTTCGGTGAGGTCATAGACCTGCTCCCAGGTCAAAATTCGCTCACCGTCCGGCTGAGCCTGCGCCAATGTGCGCGGCGAGGCTCCAGTGGCAACGAGCACCGCATCCGCAGCGAGCCGCATGTCGCCATCGGCAAGTTGTACGACGACCGTCTCTGGGCCATCGAGGCGAGCACGGCCCTTGATGACCCGCACGCCATCACGAGCCAGGCGCCACTCGATGTCTGCGGATTGCTCGGCCGCCAACCGCTTCACACGAGCGTTGATCTGGGCCAGGTCGACGTACACATGCTCGGCCGGGTCGCCCTCATGGTCCTCAAAGAACAAACCCAGTTCCCTCGCGCGGGACAACTCAGCTCGTAAATCGCTGGTGGCGATCAGCGTCTTGGAGGGCACGCAATCGGTGAGAACTGCCGACCCGCCCACGCCATCTGAATCAACAATCGTCACCTCAGCGCCTAGTTGCGCTGCCACCAACGCCGACTCATAGCCGCCAGGTCCGCCACCGATGATCACCACATGTGCCACGACGGCACACTAGCCTGCTCTCCGTGACCCTCTACGCCGCATACGGCACAAATCTGGATCCAGCGCGCATGCGGGCACGCTGCCCGCACAGCCCGCTGCGAGGCACCGGGTGGCTCCAAGGCTGGCGGCTGACCTTCGCCGGGGAAGACATCGGCTGGGACGGCGCGCTCGTCACCTTGGTCGAAGACCCCTTTGAGCAAGTCTTCGTCGCGGTCTATGACGTCACCGACGACGACGTTGCCGCCTTGGACCAATGGGAAGCCGCCGACATCGGCCTCTACCGCAAAACCCGAGTGCGGGTTTCACTACTCAGCGGCGAAGAAGTCGCCTGGCTCTACGTGCTCGACGCCTACGAAGGCGGTCTGCCTTCGGCCAATTACCTCTCGGTTTTGGCCGATGCTGCTGAGGCTGGTGACGCGCCTTCGGATTACGTTGCTGGGCTTCGTCGGCGAGAGTGTCGGTCGAACGGCTGATTTTTGGGGGTGTGAAAGTCACAAGTAAACCTGTGACTTTGGCACCTTGCGGGGAGGATCTCCCGGGCAAAGCGACAAACATCTGGGCAAAGCACCAGCAAATTTCCCCACATCTTGCTGAGGACATCTGCCCCACCAAAGGCTCTAAGCTCGACCCATGCAGACCTACACAGAAGCCGCCGCCGAAGCTGCTGACGTTCTTCGCAGCAAAACCGGCATCGAGTCGCACGACATCGCTCTGGTTCTAGGCAGCGGTTGGTTACCGGCCGTCGACGCTCTTGGTCCGGCAACCAGTGAGTTGCTCTCCACGGACCTTCCGGGATTCGCGCCTCCTTCTGTTGAAGGCCACGCCGGCACGATCCGCTCGATCAATGTCGGTGGCAAGAACGTATTGGCCTTCTTGGGTCGCACTCACTTTTACGAAGGCAAGGGTGTGCGTGCGGTGGTGCATGGGGTGCGGATGTCGGCGGCTGCTGGCTGCGGCACCGTCGTACTCACCAATGGCTGCGGCGGCCTCAACCCCGATTGGGCACCCGGCACCGCCGTACTCATCAAGGACCACATCAACCTCACGGCCACCTCACCTATCGAAGGCGCGCATTTCGTCGACCTCACCGATCTCTACTCCGCTCGCTTGCGCGCAGCCTGCCGAGAGATCGACCCTTCGTTGGACGAAGGTGTCTACGTGCAACTTCCCGGCCCTCACTACGAAACGCCTGCCGAGATTGGCATGGTGCATGCGATTGGGGGCGATCTCGTTGGGATGAGTACGACGCTCGAAGCTATTGCCTCCCGCGAAGCTGGCATGGAGGTGCTCGGCATTTCGTTGGTGACCAACTTGGCGGCAGGCATCAGCGGTGAGCCACTCAATCACGAAGAGGTTCTCGAGGCTGGCAAGCTCGCTGCCGCACGCATGGGCTCCCTGCTGGGACAACTCATCGCTGCAATCTGAGTAGTCTGGGCGCATGGTTACTGACCAGTACGTCGCCCACGAGGTCATCGACAACATCGCCTACGTGCGACTGAATCGTCCCGACAAGCTCAACGCGCTCACCTTGACCACCCTTGAACAGTTAGTCAGCACCGCGCGCACACTCAGCAAAGACCGCACCCTGCGAGCCGTGATCATCACCGGGAATGGCGACTCGTTTTGCGCCGGACTCGACTTCGCCAGTGTGCTCAAGCAACCCGCCAACATCGCCAAGACCTTCCTCCCCCGCCCGTGGCGCGGCACCAACACCTTCCAAGAGGCCTGCTGGGCCTGGCGCCGAGTGCCCGTCCCAGTGATTGCGGCAGTCCATGGGCACTGCCTAGGTGGCGGAGTGCAAATCGCATTGGGCGCCGACTTCAGGTTCGCCACTCCCGACTCGACCTGGTCAGTCCTCGAAAGTAAATGGGGCCTGATCCCCGACATGTCCGGCATCGCCTCGCTTTCAGAAGTTGTCGGACTCGACCAGGCCAAGTTGTTAACCATGACCGGTCGAATGCTCAGCGGCGTCGAAGCGCACGAGCTGGGACTCGTGACGACTCTGGCCGACGACCCCGTCGCAGCAGCTGTTGAGTTGGCCCAGGAATTCAAGACACGATCCCCAGACGCCTTGGCAGCGGCCAAGCGGTTGTTCTTAGCGACCTGGCACAGCGGGCCGCGCCGTACTTTCGCGCGCGAACGCGCCGAGCAGCTGCGCCTCCTGTTCGCCGCCAACACCAAGGCGATGCAAAAGGCAGCCTTCACCAAGAGTGCAGCGACGTTTACCAAGCGCGGCGGGCCTCAGTAGAGCTGCGTAGTACCTTCACCGCATGCGAAGTGCGGAGTTTTGGCAACTCACGATCGACTGTCACGACCCTGCAAGGCTCGTGAGTTTTTGGGCACCGGTTTTGGGGTACGACGTCCGTCCCGCCCCAGGCGACTTCGCCACCTGGAATGACTATTACCTCTCTGTTGGGGTGCCCGCAGACGAGCTCGATCTCAACGACCCAACCGGTGGGGCAGACCGTTTGATCGACCCCCAAGGGCACGGACCAGCTATCTGGTTTCAGCCCGTACCAGAGGGCAAGTCGGTCAAGAACCGCATCCATCTCGACGTCTACGCCATGAGCCGCGAGGAGCCTTACGCCGCACGCAAGGCAGCCAACGCCGCCTGGGTGGAGGAACTAGTTGCTGCGGGAGCCACCATCCTCAAAGTGCTCGACGAGCCCGAGTGGGGGCGTTACTACATCACCTTGGCCGACCCCGAAGGCAACGAATTCTGCGTGGGCTGATGGCCAGCGGTGCGGTGCTCTCACCGGTCATCGTGTAGAAAAGCTCGCATGGCAACCACATCCCTTGGCGGCACCCCCGTCGAAACCTCAGGAGATCTCCCCACCGTCGGTGCGCCCGCGCCCGCTTTCGTTTTGTGTGGCACAGATCTGTCTGACATGACCTCGAACTTCATTGGCACCCGCACGGTGCTCAACATCTTCCCAAGCATCGACACCGGTGTGTGTGCGACCAGTGTGCGCAAGTTCAACGAACTCGCCGCAGGTTTGGACAACACCAACGTCATCTGCGTCTCTAACGACCTGCCGTTCGCGATGTCACGCTTTTGTGGCGCCGAAGGAATCGACAACGTCGCCACCGCGTCAGCCTTCCGGTCCAACTTTGGCAATGACTACGGCGTGACGCTGACCGAGTCGAAGATGGCCGGCCTCCTGGCCCGCGCGGTCGTCGTCGTCGGCGCTGATGGCAACGTGGTCCACTGCGAACTCGTCCCCGCGATCGCTCAGGAACCCGACTACGACGCTGCTCTGGCGGCGCTGAACTAACCCTTTTCGAGGTGTAAAAGTCACAGGTTTACTTGTGACTTTCGCACTTTGCGGGGGAGATCTTCCCGGTGAAGCGTCAAAGTCACAGGTTTACTTGTGACTTTGACACCCCCGAAAACCGCTAGCGTGGCGCTATGACTGACCTGCTCACCCAAGCCAAGTCCTGGCTTGCCCAAGATCCCGACCCGGCCACACGCGCAGAACTCGCCGCGCTCATCGACTCGGGCGCAACGGACGAACTCGAAGACCGCTTCAAAGCGATGTTGGAGTTCGGCACTGCGGGGCTGCGTGGAGCACTCGGCGCGGGCCCGAATCGGATGAACCGGGTCGTGGTCACGATGGCGGCGGCCGGGCTGGCGGCGTACCTCAAAGCCAACGGCGCCACCAGCACTGACAGCGTCGTGATTGGGTACGACGCGCGCCACAACTCCGATGTCTTTGCCCGCGACACGGCCGAGATCATGACTGGAGCCGGACTTCGGGCACTCGTGCTGCCGCGCCCCCTTCCCACTCCCCTCGTGGCGTTTGGGATTCGCCATCTGGGTGCAGTGGCAGGCGTCATGGTCACTGCCAGCCACAACCCACCACAAGACAACGGCTACAAGGTTTATCTGGGCGATGGCAGTCAGATCGTCCCGCCCGCAGACAGTGAGATCGCCAGCGAAATCGCCAAGATCTCCGACATTCGCTTGCTGCCGCGGGGCGACTCAGGCGAGGTGCTCGGCGAGGAGGTCATTGCGGCCTACGCAGCGTGTGCCGGCAAGGTGATCAAACCCAACGGGCCGCGAGACTTGAACCTCGTTTACACCCCACTGCACGGAGTCGGTGGGGAAACTGTGCGCGACGTACTCGCTGCGGCAGGATTCCCCGCCGCACACTTCGTCCCCGAACAGGCCGAACCAGACCCGGACTTTCCCACGGTGAGTTTCCCCAACCCCGAAGAACCCGGCGCCATGGACCTGGCGATGGCCTTGGCTGCACAAGTCGGCGCTGACGTGGTCGTTGCTAACGACCCCGACGCCGATCGCTGCGCCGCAGCGGTGCCAACAGACCTTGGGTGGCGGATGCTGCGCGGCGACGAGGTTGGCGCATTGCTCGGGGACCACTTGCTGCGCCAAGGTCGAGCGGGTGTCTATGCCAATTCGATCGTGTCTTCCAGCTTGCTGGGCACCATGGCCAAGGCACACGGACAGCCACATGAGGAGACCTTGACCGGCTTTAAGTGGATCGGTCGAGTCGAGGGCCTGGTCTTTGGCTACGAAGAAGCCCTTGGTTACTGCGTCGACCCCGGCAAGGTGCGCGACAAGGACGGGGTCTCGGCGCTGTTGTTGATGTGCGAACTCGCCGCCGAACTCAAGCAGGCCGGGCTCACCCTGGTTGATCGACTCGACGAGATCGCCTCGACGTACGGCGTCCACGCCACCGATCAACTCAGCGTCCGGATGAGCGACCTGTCGCAGATCCCAGCGACCATGGATCGTTTGCGTACGACGCCGCCAACCTCACTGGGGGGTCTTGCCGTGGACGGCATCGACGACTTGGCTCTGGGTTCTGCGCTCTTACCGCCGACTGATGGATTGCGGTTCCGACTTGCCGAGGGTGCGCGCGTGATCGTGCGCCCTTCGGGCACGGAGCCCAAGATCAAGTGCTACCTCGAGGTCGTGGAGCCAACTACTGACGGGGTGGGACCTGCTCGGGCTCGAGCAGCCGAGCGACTTGCCGCCATTCGCACTGACATGGCAGCCGCTGCGGGCATTTAGCCCCGCCGCTTCACCCGGATGTTTGTCGCTTTACCGGGGAGATCCTCCCCGCAAGGCGCCAAAGTCACAGGTTTACTTGTGACTTTTACCAAGCAAAAAGGACAACCGCAGCAACCAGCGCAACACCGAGAACCACCAAGTGCGGCACGGCGAAAACCCTCGTCACGGGCCAATCGCGACCCTCTGGAGACGCCCCCACAGCGAGTTCGGTGATCTGGCGTTCGGTGGTCTCGGCCTGCTTGTCACGCTGCTTGGGTTCGTTGTCTGCTCCTCGGCTGGGGAACACCGATGAGCGACTGCCTCGCATTGAGGCGGGGATGGCCAGGTCGCGGGTGGTTCGACCGACTGCGACGCCGACGTACCTCTTCTCCCCCACATAAACGAAGGTTGCTGACCTCACGAGCACCAACCCGACTCGAGCAAGTGGGATGCGGGTCAGGGTCCAGGGGTTCACTAATTCGAGGTGGTCTTCCACCACGCGCACACGTGGTCGCACGAGGTAGGCATGCATGACCACGCCAAGCACCAGAAGACCGGCCGCAAAGCGCAAGGTGCCTGGCGATTGGTCGCCCTTGAGCGACACCGCCGCGGCTATAGCCAGACCGACGATGCAGACCCAACCCAGCACGGGACCGGTCGACGTCGGGAACTCAACTCGCGCATGTGCCACCCGGTAACCCTAAGGGCTTGACGCTGAAGGTTCGACCCGCGCGCCATAACTTCCTAGACTCTGCAGGTGGCAACCCAA
>CALMMO010000529.1 GCA_937868455.1 uncultured Marmoricola sp. | reverse complement strand
CAATCGACTTGGCCCAGACCATCGCTGCCGCCGACCTAGTGATCACGGGCGAGGGTGCCTTCGACTTTTCTTCACGCGCTGGCAAGGTGCCCTACGGAGTTGCGCACGTGGCTGCTGAGGCGTTGCGGCCATGCATCGCATTGGCTGGGCAGGTGCTGGTCGGGTCACGGGAGATGCGAGCGCTGGGTATCGAATCGGCCTACTCGGTCGTGGATCTGCTAGGCGAGGAGCGAGCGTTTGGCGACCCGGCAGGCGCATTAGCGGATCTGTCTGCACGCGTCGCGCGCACATGGGGCGGTCGACGTACTCAGGAATAAGCAGGCATGTGCGAGCATTGACCCTCAACGGACCCCCTCCCTGACATCAGGAGTGACACATGACCGAGCAGGTCGACAGCACGGCAACCACCCGCACCGACGGCATCAACATGACCCCGTTTGCTGCTGCGAAGGTGAAGAGCCTCCTTGAGCAAGAAGGTCGCGACGACCTCCAGTTGCGCATCGCGGTGCAACCTGGTGGCTGCTCGGGGCTTCGCTACCAACTCTTCTTTGACGAGCGCAATCTCGATGGTGACCAGGTCACCGACTTCGACGGTGTTGCCGTCGTCGTTGACCGGATGAGCGTTCCTTACCTCAACGGCGCCACCATCGATTTCGCTGACTCCATCGACAAGCAGGGTTTCACCATCGACAACCCCAACGCGACGGGTTCATGCGCCTGTGGAGACAGCTTCCACTAATCACGACTCACCAGATCGGGCTCGTCTTCTCAAGACGGGCCCGATTTCGTTTTGGGAGGATTTGGGCGGTGTGCGGGACGATAGGGTTCTCGCGCTACCTCGATTCCTTCTCTCCTCGGATGTGACTCCCATGGCTTTGTTCATCGCAGGCTCGATTGCCACCGACCACCTGATGTCCTTTGGCGGCAAGTTCGCCGACTCGTTGGTGGTCGAGCAGTTGGACAAGCTCTCGGTGAGCTTCTTGGTCGATAACTTGGAAATCCGTCGCGGCGGGTGTGCGGCCAACATCAGCTTCGGTTTGGCCCGCATGGGGCTGCGCCCCACCTTGGTGGGCGCTGTCGGTGAAGACTTTGCTGACTACCGCTCCTGGCTAGAACGCCATGGCGTCGACTGCGACTCGGTGCACACCTCAGCGACGCTGCACACCGCACGCTTTGTGTGTACGACGGACTCAACCTTGGCCCAGTTCGCCAGCTTCTACCCAGGAGCCATGAGCGAGGCTCGGATGATCGAACTCGCACCGATTGTGGCGCGGGTCGGCGAGCCCGATTTCGTCCTGATCGGCCCCGATGACCCCACCGCCATGACTCGTCACACTGAGGAGTGCCGCAAGCGTGGCTTCCGGTTCGTCGCTGACCCCAGTCAGCAGTTGGCCTTTGGTGACGGCGAATTAATCCGCGGGCTCGTTGATGGTGCTGCGTACCTGTTTAGCAATGAATACGAATCGCACCTGATTGAGCAAAAGACCGGCTGGAGTCGCGACGAAGTGCTCTCACGGGTGGGCATTCACGTGGTGACGTTAGGTGCTGCCGGGGTGCGCATCGACCAAGCAGGTCAGGCCAGCATCACTGTCAAGGCCTGCGAGGTGAAGGCCGCCGACCCAACAGGCGTCGGTGATGCGTTCCGCGCCGGCTTCTTGGCTGCGCTCTCGTGGGATCTGGGTCTCGAACGCGCTGCCCAGGTCGGATGCACGTTGGCTGCCTATGTGGTGGAGAGCGTGGGCACCCAGGAGTACCGATTTACGAATGCGTCGTTCATCGAGCGCATGGAGCACACCTACGGCGCTCAGGTGGCTGCCGAGGTCGCCCACAAGTTGCACTAGGTGCGTCGCACCACGACAAACTCATTGTCGAGGGCGCTGATGAGGTCGTGTCCGCGCATGCGACACCATGCCGCGATGTCGTAGCTGGCAGCCACATCATCGGCCAAAACGGTGATGGTCTCGCCGATGGCAACCCCGCCGATCACCTTGGCCAACTCGATGATGGGGCGAGGACACGCCATGCCTAGGCAATCCAAAGTCAGAGCCATCACATGCCCACTCGGGCGCGAAGTGCTGGAACTAACTCGTCTAAGACGGCTGCTAGACCGATTGCCTGCTCCATGGTGGTCTCACGCGTGAGCGAGATCCGCACATTGCCATGGGTGAGCGCCCCCATGGCGGCGAGCACCGCACTGGGCTCCAAGGTGGAGGCTGCGCAGGCCGACCCACTCGCGACGGCGTAGCCAGCTCGGTCGAGTTCCGTCACCAAGGTTTCGCCGTCGACGTACAAGAACGATGCGGTGACCAGGTGTGAGAGCCGTTGGGTCGGGTGCCCCACCACGGCGGAGTCCGCGATCGCGGCCAGGCGCTCGCGCAGAAAGCGGGTGATCTCAAACTGTCGTGCACTGACCTCGGCTGCTTCATCAGCAACTGCTCGCAACGCCGCAGCCGCCGCGAAGCAGGCCGAAACATTCTCAAAGCCGACCTCGGGGAAGACCGCGCGATCATCGCCGGGAAATGGGTTTCGCCAGCGCACGCCCTTGCGGACGAGGAGCACTCCGACACCCGGAGGGCCGCCCCACTTGTGGGCGGAGCCAGCTGCAGCCGACCAACCCTGCGGCAATGGCATTCGACCCATCGAGGCGCAAGCATCGACAAAGAACGGCACACCCGGCATGGCATTGGCCAACTCGGCGATGGGCTGCACGGTGCCGACCTCATGGTTGGCGCTCTGGACCGCGACCAGCGCGCAGTCGCCAAGGGACGGCATAGTTTCTGGAAGGACCTCACCATGGTTATCAGGTGGGAGTTCGATGCACTGGGCGCTGCTGAACGCAGCCGCATGTCGTACTGATGAATGCTCGACTGCACTCAGCGCGATCGCGGCTTGAGTGGCCGCCGCGCGATGGAGCCCCAAGACTCCCCGGTGCACGGCTTGAGTGCCCGAGGAGGTGAATTGGATCTCATCAGGCCGCACTCCGAGGGTCTGCGCTAATGACTCCCGAGCGTTGTCATAGACCAGACGGGCCTGTTTGGCGGCGTGGTGGCTGCGGCGTACGTCGGCGGTGAGCGACCTCGTGGCTTCCAGCGCCTCAAGCGCAGCAGGATGCAGCTGCTCAGAGGAGGCAGAATCGAGATAAATCACCCAGGGAACCTACCTCGTGAGAAGTCCGTTGTAACGAATCGGGAGACATCCGGTCCGGTTTTGCGAACCTAGGGCTGAACAACCCCTTCGACAGTAGTAGTGTTCGCCACACACGGTCAGGTCGAAGAGAGAGGTCTCCTTCGTGGGTCTGCACATGCCCCAGCGCGTTCGCCGAGTTGCTTTGGGTTCATCCCTGGCAATCGCGCCATTTGCGCTCAGTGGTTGCTCGAGCAATGACATTTTGTACTTGCAAATTCCTTCACCCATCACCACCGAGGGACATCTCATCCACGAAATGTGGACGGGCTCTTGGTCGGCGTTGTGGATTGTTGGTGCCATCGTCTGGGCGATGATGGGCTACGTCTCGGTGAGATACCGCAGGCGCAGTGAAGCTGACGTGCCAGTGCAGGTGCGTTACCACCTGCCGATCGAAATCTTCTACACCCTCGTCCCGGTCATGATGGTCATCGTGATGTTCTACTACACAGTGCACACCGAAGATCGCGTGCTGGGCAATGATGAGTCGCCGGCACAACACAACATCTTGGTTGTGGGGCAGAAGTGGTCGTGGACCTTCAACTATGAGGTCAATGTGGGTGAGGGCCACAAGGTCACCCCTGGCGAAGGCACTGCGTTCGAGGTCGGCACACCAGCTGAGCCTCCGACTCTCTACCTGCCGGTGGGGGAGTCGGTGAACTTCGAACTCCGTTCACCTGACGTCATCCACTCCTTCTGGGTGCCTGCCTTCTTGTTCAAGCTCGACGTGTTCCCGGGTCGCACCGGCCACTTCACCGTGACGCCCACCAAGATCGGCACCTTCATGGGCAAGTGCACCGAGTTGTGTGGCACCTACCACTCGCGGATGTTGTTCAACGTCAAGGTCGTCTCCGCCGAGGAGTACGCCGCACACGTGAAGAGCTTGGCCGACTCGGGTAACACAGGCCTAGCCGAGGGCAGTGTCTTTGTTACCCAGCAAGCTGGACTTAACGAAACCGGAGGCCAGGAATGACCGCCACAGCTGATCGCATCAACGCTTCCTCAGACAAGCCCAACACGATGGGCAGCAACGTCTTTCGGATCTTGACGACGACCGATCACAAACTGATCGGCAAGATGTACCTCGTCACCGCATTCGTGTGGTTCTTGATCGCCGGTGTGATGGCGCTCATCATGCGCGCCGAGCTTGCCAAGCCAGGTCTGCAGGTCGTTTCTGAAGAGACCTACAACCAACTCTTCACCATGCACGGCACCATCATGTTGCTGCTCTTTGCGACCCCGCTGTTCTTTGGGTTCGCCAACGTGATCATGCCCCTGCAAATTGGTGCTCCCGATGTGGCGTTCCCCAGGCTGAACATGTTCAGCTACTGGCTCTACCTCTTTGGCGGGCTCATTGCCGCTGCAGGCTTCTTGACCCCCGGCGGTGCAGCATCTTTCGGGTGGTTCGCCTATGTCCCCCTCTCCGATGGCGTCAACTCGCCTGGCATTGGTGGCGACATGTGGGTCATGGGCCTGTGGATGGGTGGTCTGGGCACCATCTTGGGTGGTGTCAACTTCGTGACCACGATCATCTGCATGCGCGCACCTGGCATGACGATGTTCCGGATGCCGATCTTTGTGTGGAACACCTTGATCACCAGCCTCCTGGTGCTGATCATCTTCCCGATCTTGGCTGCCGCGCTGCTGGCGCTTGAAGCCGACCGCAAACTGGGTGCCCACGTCTTCGACGTCTCCCACGGCGGTCCAGTGATCTGGCAACACCTGTTCTGGTTCTTTGGTCACCCTGAGGTCTATGTGTTGGCGTTGCCATTCTTCGGCTTGGTCTCTGAGGTCTTGCCGGTGTTCAGCCGCAAGCCCATCTTTGGGTACGTCGGCCTGGTTGCTGCCACGCTCGGCATCGCGATCCTTTCGGTCGCGGTGTGGGCCCACCACATGTTCGTGACCGGCGCTATCAACTTGGCGTTCTTCTCCGGAATGACGTTCTTGATCGCAGTGCCAACCGGTGTGAAGTTCTTCAACTGGATCGGCACCATGTGGGGTGGCTCGGTGTCCTTCGACACCCCCATGATCTGGACCATGGGCTTCTTAACCACCTTCTTGTTCGGCGGGCTCACTGGTGTCATCTTGGCTTCACCGCCACTTGACTTCCACGTGTCCGACTCCTACTTCGTGGTCGCCCACTTCCACTACGTCATCTTCGGCACCGTGGTGTTCGCGATGTTCGCGGGCTTCTACTTCTGGTGGCCCAAGATGACCGGCAAGATGCTCGATGAGCGATGGGGCAAGATTCACTTCTGGTTGACCTTCATCGGCTTCCACGCCACGTTCTTGATCCAACACTGGGTGGGTGTGCTGGGCATGCCCCGTCGATACGCCGACTACCTCAAGTCCGATGGGTTCACGTGGTACAACGAGTTCTCCACGGTGGGTGCCTTCATCTTGGCGCTGGCGATGCTGCCATTCCTCTACAACGTCTACAAGACCTCGCTCTCTGAGCCTGTCGGTCTCGACGACCCGTGGGGCTGGGGGCGTTC
>CALMMO010000528.1 GCA_937868455.1 uncultured Marmoricola sp. | reverse complement strand
CAAGGACCTCTCGATGTACGGCTTCGAGGACTACACCCGCATCAAGCACGTCATGACCAACCTGGAGATGTAATGAGGATCCTCCTTGTCGGTGCGGGCGGCGTTGGTGCCGCCTTCACCGCGATTGCTGCGCGCCGCGACTTCTTTGAGGTGTGCGTCGTCGCCGACTATGACCTGAGTCGTTCGGAGAAGGCGGCAGCCGCACTCGATGATCGCTTTGTGGCGGCTGCCGTTGATGCCTCGTCGCAGGAGTCCGTTGAGGCGCTGTGTCGTCAACACCAGATCACTCATGTGATGAATGCGGTGGACCCACGCTTTGTGGTGCCGATCTTTAACGGGGCATTTGCTGCCGGTGCTGACTACCTCGACATGGCTATGTCGCTGTCATATCCCCATCCCGAACGCCCCTACGAAGAGTGCGGTGTGAAACTGGGCGACGCACAGTTCGAGCAGGATGGCGCGTGGCAAGCCGCCGGTCGGTTGGCCTTGGTGGGCATGGGTGTCGAGCCGGGACTCTCCGATGTGTTTGCCAGATACGCCGCCGACGAACTCTTTTCCGAGATCGAAGAACTAGGCACCCGAGATGGCTCGAACCTCACCGTTGAGGGCTACGAGTTCGCGCCGTCGTTCTCGATTTGGACCACGATCGAGGAGTGCCTCAACCCTCCGGTCATCTGGGAGAAAGACCGTGGCTGGTTCACGACCGAGCCATTCTCCGAGCCTGAGGTCTTCAACTTCCCCGAAGGCATCGGCCCGGTTGAGTGTGTCAACGTCGAGCACGAAGAAGTCCTGCTCATGCCACGCTGGGTCGACTGCAAGCGCGCGACGTTCAAGTACGGCCTCGGTGATGAGTTCATCGAGGTCCTCAAGGTGCTGCACAAACTCGGACTCGACAAGACCGACAAGGTCAAAGTCGGGGGACTGGAGGTCTCACCTCGCGACGTAGTGGCCGCATGCTTGCCCAACCCCGCCGAACTTGGTCCCAAGATGAAGGGCAAGACCTGTGCTGGCCTGTGGGTCACTGGCACCGGCAAAGATGGCAATCCGCGCTCGACGTACCTCTATCACGTGGTCGACAACCAGTGGTGCATGGATGAATACGGCCACCAGTGCGTGGTCTGGCAAACCGCGATCAACCCCGTGGTCGCACTTGAACTCCTCGCCAACGGCACGTGGTCAGGTGCGGGAATCATGGGACCCGAGGCATTCGCGCCCAAGCCGTTCTTAGACCTGCTTGTTGATTACGGCAGCCCGTGGGGAATTCAAGAAGTTGAGTGAACTACAAGTCACCTACTGGCGTGAGTTGCCTTCAATGGTCACTGCGCGTGAAGGCGAGCACCAGGTCAAGGCCATGCTCGACTCGAGGTTTCAAGAAGCCATCGACGAAGCCGCGATGCGCTTGGGTGACGTCGGAGCCGACGACT
>CALMMO010000527.1 GCA_937868455.1 uncultured Marmoricola sp. | reverse complement strand
CATGCCCATTGAGGTGTTGTTGGGCAAGCCTCCTCGGATGACGCGCGATGTCACGCGAGTGCCTCGCACGGGTGATGATTTCGATCCAGAGAGTGTGGAGTTGCGTGAGGCGGCGTACTCCGTGTTGCGTCACCCGACTGTCGCCTCCAAACGGTTCCTCATCACCATCGGTGACCGCACCGTGGGTGGGCTCACGCACCGCGACCAGATGGTCGGCCCCTGGCAGGTGCCGGTGGCTGATGTTGCGGTGACGCTGAGCGACTACTTCGGCAGCGCGGGTCAGGCAATGGCCACCGGCGAACGCATGCCGCTAGCCGCCCTCAACGCCCCGGCCAGTGGCCGGATGGCAGTCGGCGAAGCGATCACCAACCTCCTTGCCGCGCCCATCGAGCTGAGCGGCGTGAAACTCTCCTGCAACTGGATGGCCGCCTGCGGTGAGCCGGGTGAAGACGCCGCACTGTTCGACACCGTGCATGCAGTCGCCATGGAGTTGTGCCCAGCACTGGGCGTCTCGGTGCCTGTAGGCAAAGACTCCCTCTCGATGCGCACCAAGTGGACTGAGGGTGAGACCACCAAGCAGGTCACCTCTCCGGTCTCACTCGTCGTGACTGCCTTCGCGTCCCTTGACGACGTCACCGGCACCCTGACCCCACAACTTCGTGCGGACAGTGACCTTCTCGTCGTGGATCTGGGTCGGCAGCGCAACCGCATCGGCGGCTCGGTGCTGGCCTCCGTCTTTGGTGCGTACGGCGCCGAAGTGCCCGACCTTGATGACCCCTCAGACCTCGTGAACGCAGTCGCGGCCATCAACGAACTGCGCGGCACCGGCCACATCACCGCCTTCCACGATCGCTCAGATGGCGGCCTGTGGGCGGCAGTGTGCGAGATGGCCTTTGCCGGTTCAGTTGGCATCGACATCGCCGTGGCTTCGCAGGCAGAGTTGTTTGCCGAAGAACTCGGCCTGGTGCTGGCCGTGCCTCGCTCCTCAACTCACGAGGTCTTGGCCACCATCGAGCGACACGGACTCGATGCCCGGCGCATCGGGTCGACTCGCACCGACCGCATGGTCCACCTCAGCGTCGGCACCGAATCGATCAACGAATCTCTGCGCGACCTAGCCCAGGCCTGGGATGAAGTCTCCTGGCGGATCTCCCGACTGCGCGACAACCCCGAGTGCGCTGACCAAGAGCATGCGGCGTTCGGGTCCGAAGATGACCGCGGGCTCACTGTGAAGGCAGTGGGTGCGGCACCGCAGTTGGCGCCGTACGTCGCGCTGGGGGCGCGCCCCAAGGTGGCGATCTTGCGCGAGCAAGGGGTCAACAGCCACGTTGAAACTGCATTCGCCTTTGACCAGGCCGGCTTTGAGGCCTGGGACGTTCACATGAGCGACCTGCAGTCGGGGCGCTTCGACCTTGCCGACGCGGTCGGGTTGGTGGCCTGCGGCGGCTTCTCCTACGGCGACACCTTGGGTGCTGGCGAAGGATGGGCGCGCTCGGTGCTCTTTAACCCACGGTTGGCCGAATCATTTAGCCAGTTCTTCCACCGCGCCGACACGTTCGGACTCGGCATCTGCAATGGC
>CALMMO010000526.1 GCA_937868455.1 uncultured Marmoricola sp. | reverse complement strand
ACATCGTGATGGAGTACGTCGCTGGCCGCACCCTGCGCGACATCTTGCGTGAGGGTCGCAAAATCCTTCCTGAGCGAGCGCTAGAAATCACTGCTGGAGTGTTGGCCGCCCTCGATTACAGCCACCGCATGGGCATCATTCACCGCGACATCAAGCCAGCCAACGTGATGCTCACCCCCACTGGTGAGGTCAAGGTGATGGACTTCGGCATCGCACGCGCGCTGGCCGACGCCCAGTCGACGATGACTCAGACCGCGGCCGTGGTCGGCACCGCGCAGTACCTCTCTCCCGAGCAGGCTCGTGGGGAGTCCGTCGACTTCCGCAGTGACGTGTATTCGGCTGGCTGCCTGCTCTTTGAGTTGCTCACCGGGCGCCCACCGTTCACCGGTGACACACCGGTCGCGATCGCCTATCAGCATGTGCGCGAGCAACCACTGCCGCCTTCGACGTACGACGACGAACTGAGCCCTGAGATCGACGCCATCGCCATGAAGGCGTTGACCAAGAGTCTGGCTGATCGCTACCAAAGCGCTGCAGCGATGAAGTCCGACATTGATCGTTGCCTGGCCGGTCAGCCGGTCACTGCTCCCGCAGTCGCGCCCACGAACTGGCCAACTGAGGTGGTCGCCGCCACTGACACCAACCCAGCAACCACCGCGATGCTGCCCGCTGCGACCAACCGACCGCCGGCCCCCGTTGAACTCGAACCCAAGCGTCGCAAGCGCACCGGGCTTTGGGTGAGTTTGTCGATTGGTCTGATCGCGCTACTGACCGCGGCAGCAGTCTTCTTGCCCAGGCTGTGGAACCAGGCACCTCCCGAGGTACTGGTGCCAGACGTCACAAACTCCAACCAGGTGTTAGCGACCGCGACCTTGCAGGACGCGAAACTCAAAGTCGGTGAGATCACGGAAGCCACCAGTGACACGGTCAAAGAGGGCGATGTGATCTCCACTGACCCCGAGGCGGGTGCCTCGGTGCCGGAGAACTCCACTGTCGATTTAGTGATTAGCACCGGCAAGCCGGCCGTAACGTTGCCAGACGACATGATTGGCAGACCAGCATCAGAGGTTGAGGCAGAACTCGTCGCCTTGGATCTGCGGGTCAGGGTGATCACTCAAGAGTCAGACTTGCCGCTGGATCAGGTGATCTCAACGAGTCCAGCTGAGGGCGAGCAGGTTGCTGCCAACG
>CALMMO010000525.1 GCA_937868455.1 uncultured Marmoricola sp. | reverse complement strand
CAGCGAGGTCTTCGGGCCTGGCGGACTCGGTGGCGTGCACAGAGGTGCCAGCACATCATTTGACGAGAGCGCCGACCTCACCGAGTTGTCGATGACCGACGTGTGCGTGGTGAGTGCCGGGGTGAAGTCCATCCTCGACATCGGGTTGACGCTGGAGCGGTTGGAATCTCTGGGAGTGCCGGTTGTTGGTTATGCCACTGACGAGTTCCCAGCCTTCTTCACGCGCAGCAGCGGCTTTGAGGTGCCGTTGCGCTGCGACTCCCCTAAGGAGATCGCAGCGCTGATGCAGGCGAAGTGGTCAATGGGTCTCCATGGTGCGGTGTGCGTGGCGAACCCGATCCCGACAGCTGATGAGATTCCGCACGTCGAGATCGACGCGATCATCGATCAAGCCCTCAACGACTGCGACAGCCAAGGAATCACTGGCAAGAACATCACGCCGTACCTGCTTGGCCGGATCGTTGAACTCACCGAGGGCCGCTCGCTGGAAGCCAACATCGCGTTGGTGCGCAGCAATGCCCGACTAGGTGCGCAGATCGCGATCGCAAACGCCGCGCGCTAGCTAGGGCTGGCGCAGAGAAAGCGCACCGGCCCGCGACGAAATCCCGTGCACCACAGCCTCAGCCGGTCCTCGACGACCGGTGACGGCTGCCAGCGCGATCACCACGGTCGGCACTGCGAGCCACAGCCCCAGCGTGACCAACTGCGCCCATCCACCGGGCATGGCCATGCCAATTTCGATCGACCACCACTTCTCCGATCCAGACGTCAGTACGAAGGCGTGGAAGAGGTAGAACGTCAACGACCAGGTGCCCAAGAGAGCAAGCGGCGCGGTGAGTTTGGGGAATCTTTGAGCAGCCATGAGCGCGAAGCCGAGCACCGCGCTGGCCACCGACATGCCAAATAGCAAGCAGAGGGTCTTAGCGCTGTGGCCTGTGGTGTCAGTGAACGATTCGAGGTACTCACGCTGGATGGGGAACGAGCTAACCATCGCGCTCACGATCGGCAAGGCAACGACGCCGATCAGCCCGCCCACTGCCAGCCGAACTGGCATCGCGGCAGCCGTGAGTCGAGTGCGACCCAGGGCCATCCCAAACAAGAACAACGCGATCTCGGGAAAGATCGGGTAGGTGCCGGTGAAGAACACCGAGCGAGGTTGTGCCCACAGAGTTTGCCCATAGAACTGCACCGCATCGCTCCAGAAGCCGTGGCCCCCGCCAACGCTTTGGTACGCCGAATCGCCGCTGGTCCCATAGGGCATCCCCAGCAGGCCATTGCGGTGATAGATCGTGAGCCAGGTGATGATTTGGGGCCCGATAAAGGCAAAGGCCGCACTGACCCACAACAGTGTGCGCCTAGGCAAGGTGATCAGCAGGGGACTCAACAAGAAATAGCCGCCGTAGACGGAGAGAATCTGGACGATCCCCGCACCGCCGGCCTCCAACAAGACACCAATGAGCAGCAAGATGAACCCGCGCACCACCAGCGAGCGGCGCAGCCGCCAGCGGGCACTAGGAGTTGTCGCCCGCAACGCCATCATGCCGACCATGAGGCCAGCCAAGATGACAAAAGTGGCCTGAGCTCGACCCGAGACCACTTCGTGCAGTGGCGCCAAAAAGTCCCAGGCAAACGCCGACCCGTGCCCACTGGGGGCACCAGACCAAGCCATGTCAGAGCCTGCAGAACTGAGGGCGCTTGAGTCGACGGAGGACGACCACCCACTGGAGTTTGCCAAGCCAGAGCCCGAATCCGGGATCGACGCAGAGTCACTGGGCACTGGTGTGCTCCACCCTGAGCTACCCATTTCGTCCTTGGGCACCACGGTGTGGGCGATGAGCATGCCCAACATGGCCACAGCCCGGGCAATGTCGATGCCGCGCAAACGCTGCCTGAGTGGCCCCGCCTTGCGAATCTTGAGACGAGTCAGTAGCGCCAGCCAACCGTCAAGGGTCACTTGCCACCTGCTTGGCTTCGCGACCTCCGATCGGCGAGTCGTGCTCTCGGGGGAAAACACTGCACTCATGTCGGACCCCTTCACAGTTGGCTGGCTGTGCCCAGCTTTCCGTCGAGGAGGCTTTGAGATCCTCCCCCAGATGAGTGATCTTGGCTGCGACGCATCGGCCAAAAGTATGAGTCTTAGGCTCCAAGTCGAGCCAGCGCCGCCTTGACTACATCAGGGTCGGTGGTCGTCCACATCGGCGGCAGCGAGGCGCGGAGGAAGCCTCCATACCTAGCGGTGACCAGTCGGGGGTCCAAGATGGCGACCACGCCTCGGTCTGAGGTGGTGCGAATCAATCGCCCGGTGCCTTGCGCAAGCAACAAAGCGGCATGCGTCGCTGAGACAGACATGAATCCATTGCGGCCAGCACGGTCGGCTGCCTTGGCCCTCGCACTCATCAAAGGATCGTCAGGACGAGGAAACGGGATGCGATCGATGATGACCAGGGTGCACGTGTCTCCGGGAACGTCGAGGCCTTGCCACAACGACAACGTGCCGAACAAGCACGTGTGCGGGTCGTTCACGAACTGCCTTGCCAACTCAGGAAGTTGGGCATCGCCTTGAGCCAGCACAGTGAGATCAGGCAGTCGCTCACGCACGTGCGCAGCAGCGGCCTCGGCGGCACGGCGCGATGAGAACAAGCCCAAGGTGCGCCCACCGGCCGCCGCAACCAGGCTCACCACTTCGTCGAGGTACCGCTCAGAAAGACCATCTCGACCAGGCGGTGGCAAGTGTCGAGCCAGGTACAAGATCCCTTGCTTGCTGTAGTCAAAGGGTGAGCCAACGTCGATCCCCCGCCACGGCAAGACATCTTCAGTGCGTTCGAGCGCGCCCTGGTCACTGCGCTCGGTTGGCTTCAAACCAACGCCGGTGGCAACAGAGTCAAAGTCACCCCCGAGTTTCAACGTGGCCGACGTCAACACAGCCGTCTTCTCAGTCATCAACTTCGAGCGCATGACGCCCCAAACCTCTAAGGGCGCAACACAGAGCAAATCGCCGCCCTTTTCTCGTTGGGTGACCCACAAGACGTCGCTTTGGTTCTGCGCTGCCATGCGTTCACTGGTCGCGAAGATTTCTTGTGCCCAGCCCTTGGCTTGAGTCGCGGCCGCGTCATCGTTGACGTCCTTGGGAAAGGCACTCACGAGTGCACGTGCAGCATCTCGAACCAACTCGAGTGCATCAGAAAGGGCCACCGGCACTGGGTCGAGCCGCCCGCCTTGGCATTCCTCCATCGCATCGCGCAAGGCGTCGGCTGCATCACCGAGGTCATCGGCCTCTGACCCGTCAATGTGGCGCATCGAGCGGCGAACGGTGCGTTCGATCTCGACAACAGAGAGTTCATCTGTGGCGGCTTGAGTTACGCGGGCCACCAGTTCGTGCGCCTCGTCGATCACCACGGTGTCGTACGTCGGAATCATCGGCACCCCCTCGATGGCGTCAATAGCCAGCAAGGAGTGGTTGGTGATGATCAGTTGGGACTCCTGGGCTTTCTCCCGAGCACGCTCAGCAAAGCACTCGGCAGTGTAGGGACACTTGGTGGCGCCTAGGCATTCACGGTGTGTGACCGAAACCTGACGCCACACCCGTTCCCCGTGTTTGGGGGCCGCATCACGTTCACCGGTGCCGCCCTCTTGGGCTTGCTCCTCGATCCATTCGCGAAGCGCGACCACTTCCGCACCCAGAGACCCCTCAGGAAGGTCAACCAAGATGCCCTGGTCGTCAGGCACTCCTTCACGAATCCGGTGCAGACAGGCGTAATTGGATCGCCCCTTCAAGACGGCGTACGACGGCGCCTTGGGCAGCATGTCCTTGACCGCGTCAACCAGTGCGGGCAGATCGCGTTCGACCAGCTGATGCTGCAACGCCAAGGTGGCCGTAGCCACCACAACACGCTCCTTGTGGAGGAGTGCTGGCACCAGATAGCCCAGCGACTTGCCGGTGCCAGTTCCTGCCTGAACGAGCAGGTGCTCTTGGCTCTTAAACGCCGCTGCGACCGCTTGGGCCATCTCGACTTGGCCAGGGCGTTCTTCGCCTCCCAATGCTTCAACCGCCTGCGCAAGCACCGCGCTCACGTTCACAGCGGGGTCGGCGGGCATTGCAGCACCCTAGCTAGCCGGACACCCCAACCGGGCCTCGGGCGAAGAGAATGCGTTTTTCGTTGCCAAATGGTGCTTGTTGAGCGGTAAACCTCGGCCCTACTGTCACGCCATGACCAATCCGTCGATTCGCATCCGCGGCCTCACCAAGCACTTCGGCCAGGTGCGTGCCGTCGATGGTGTTGACCTCGACATCGCCGATGGCGAGTTCTTCGCAATGCTTGGACCTAGCGGCTCCGGCAAGACGACAGTGCTGCGGATGATCGCGGGCTTTGAACAACCTACGAGCGGTTCGATTGAACTCGCAGGCACAGACGTGACTGGGCGTCCGGCGTACGACCGAGACGTCAACACGGTTTTCCAGGACTATGCGCTCTTCCCGCATATGAGCGTGCAAGACAACGTCGAATACGGCCTGCGGGTCAAGAAGGTTGCCAAGGCGGAGCGCCATGAGCGCGCCAAGGATGCGCTGGCCAGTGTGCACCTAGAGCAGTACTCCGAGCGCCGTCCCAGCCAACTCTCCGGTGGCCAACGCCAACGCGTGGCTTTGGCGCGAGCCTTGGTGAATCGACCCAAGGTACTGCTGCTTGACGAACCCTTGGGCGCTCTGGATCTCAAACTCCGCCGGGCCATGCAAATCGAACTCAAGGAACTCCAACGCGAGGTTGGCATCACCTTCGTGTTCGTCACCCATGACCAAGAAGAAGCGCTGACCTTGGCCGATCGGATCGCCATCTTCAACGACGGCAAGATCGAACAAGTCGCAACACCTGCGGAGCTTTACGAACAACCCATCAACCCGTTCGTGGCCGGCTTCGTGGGCACCTCCAACTTGTTGGAAAACGAATCGGCCAAGACTCTGCTTGGCCGCGAGGGCAGTTTCAGCATTAGGCCCGAGAAGATCCACTTGGATCCTGCGGACACCACCGGTCTCCAAACGGCCAGCGGGGTTATTCGCGAAGTCATCTACCTCGGCGCCACTAACCACTACGTCGTCGATCTCACCACTAACGCCACCTTGACTGTCGCCAGGCAGAACCTGCATGGCGCCAGCGACCAGAACCTGCGCCACCGCGCCGACACCGTCACGCTGGGTTGGCTACCTGAACACGTCATCGAGCTCACCACAAAGGAGAACTAATGAAATCGATCAAAATCGCGTCGGCCGCAGTGGCCTTCGCTCTCGCCCTGACCGCCTGTGGCGGCTCAGGTTCAGGGGACAAGGGCAGCGGGGGATTCACTGCGCCCGACGTACCTATGGCCAAATCGCTTGGCGAAGGCGAAGGTTCGGTCAGCATTTTGGCCTGGCCCGGCTACGCAGAGGACGGAAGCACCGACAAGGCCTACGACTGGGTGACGCCGTTTGAGAAGACCACCGGATGCGAAGCCAACGTGAAGTACTTCGGCACCTCAGATGAAGCCGTGCAGCTGATGAAGACCGGACAGTACGACGTGGTCAGCGCCTCCGGCGACGCCTCGCTGCGCCTGATCGCTGGCGGCGACGTGGCCCCAGTGAACACCGCGCTCACGCCGAACTACGCCGACGTGTGGCCCTTCTTGAAGGACCGGCCGTGGAACTCGGTGAACAAGCAGATGTATGGCATTCCGCACGGCTACGGCGCCAACTTGTTGATGTACCGCACCGACATCGTCAACCCCGCACCAGACAGTTGGAGCGCGGTCTTCGATGACGCCTCGAAGTACGCCGGCAAAGTGACCTCCTATGACTCACCGATCTACATCGCTGACGCAGCGCTGTACCTGATGAAGACCAAGCCTGAGCTAGGCATCAAGGACCCCTACGCCTTGGATGAGAAGCAACTCAAGGCCTCGGTCGACTTGCTCAAGGCTCAGCGCCAAAACGTCGGCGAGTACTGGTCTGACTACCTCAAGCAGATCCAGTCGTTCACCACTGGCGACTCGGTGATCGGCACCTCGTGGCAGGTCATCGTCAACACTGCACAAGGCGAGAAGGTCAAGGTCGATGCAGTGCTGCCCAAGGAAGGCGCCACCGGTTGGTCAGACACCTGGATGATCTCCTCGAAGGCCGCGCACCCCAACTGTGCCTACAAGTGGATGGACTACATCATCTCACCCAAGGCCAACGACGCGGTTGCGGAGTACTTCGGTGAGGCACCCTCCAACGCCAAGGCATGCGACATCGCCACCGAGGGGTTCTGCGACTCCTACCATGCAGGCGATGAGGCCTACGCCAAGCAGATCCACTACTGGACGACCCCCATCAAGCAGTGCCTTGACGGTCGTACCAACGTGCAGTGCACCGACTACGCGCGGTGGACCCAAGCCTGGACGGAGATCAAGGGCTAACTAATGGCAGCGAGCTCACCTGGGTATCGAAAGCGATTGGCCTCGCTCTTGGCCCCACCCATGCTGTGGCTGGGTGTGGCCTACCTAGGTGCGCTCGCTGCTTTGTTCCTCACCTCGTTTTGGACGGTCAACGCGTTCGGAACCGGTGAAATCGAGCAGGTCTGGAATCTCGACAACTACCGAGCGCTCTTCACCATCTCGGTCTATCGCACCATCACGCTGCGCACCCTGGCGATCGCGATTGGGGTGACTGTCATCGATGCACTCCTCGCCTTACCGATCGCGCTCTACATGGCGAAGGTCGCCAGCCCGCGAGCACGCAAATGGCTCGTGATCGGCGTCTTGATGCCGTTGTGGGCGTCGTACCTCGTCAAGGCGTATGCCTGGCGCGGACTGCTCTCTGATGCTGGCCCCGTGGCCTGGCTGCTTCGACCCCTAGGACTCGACACCCCGGGTTATGGGCTCACCGCCACCGTAATCACGTTGGCCTACTTGTGGTTGCCGTACATGATTTTGCCGATGTACGCCGGCCTCGAAAGACTCCCCGACTCGCTCCTGGATGCCTCTGCCGATCTGGGCGCGCGCCCCTGGCTTACGTTGCGCCGCGTCGTCGTACCCGTGCTGTGGCCAGCGGCTGTCGCCGGATCGATCTTTACGTTCTCACTCACCTTGGGCGACTACATCGCCGTCAAGATTGTCGGTGGCGCCAACCAGATGCTCGGCAACGTCGTCTATGACAACTCCGGTGTGGCCGGCAACTTGCCGTTCGCGGCTGCCGTGGCCGCCATCCCCGTGGTCATCATGGTTGTCTACCTAGCATTAGTACGCCGCACCGGCGCCTTGGAGAACCTATGAACTCCCCCGTGATGCGTCGAGTGTTAGCGGGCTTAGCCGCTGCCGTGCTGGCCGTGATTTACGTGCCGCTGATCTTGGTCGTGGTCAACTCGTTCAACACTTCCAAAGTGTTTGCCTGGCCTCCGCCTAGCTTCACCACCCAATGGTGGGTGCGAGCCTGGGAAAGCAGTGGCGCACGCGAGGCCGTGTGGGTCTCGGTGCGTGTTGCGCTCATCGCCACACTCATCGCCCTGGTCTTGGGCACCATGGCGTCCTTGGCCGTGCAGAGATTCACCTTCTTCGGCAAAGACACCGTCTCCCTGCTGATCATCTTGCCGATCGCACTGCCTGGCATCGTCACAGGTGTGGCGTTGAAGAACGCGTTCGTTTCAGTCATGGGTATCAACTTGGGCTTTTGGACAATCGTCGTCGCGCACGCCACCTTCTGCATTGTCACCGTTTTCAACAACGCGGTCGCCCGGCTGAGACGTCTGGGCGTCAACCTCGAAGAAGCCTCCATGGATCTCGGCGCTCACCGCTGGACCACCTTCCGGTTGGTCACCTTCCCCATGATGCGCTCCTCATTGCTCGCTGGTGGGTTGTTGGCCTTCGCGCTCTCCTTCGACGAAATCATCGTCACCACCTTCACCGCCGGCGAAGGCATCCAAACCCTGCCGATTTGGATCCTGCAAAACATGTTCCGCCCCCAGCAGGCGCCCGTGGTCAACGTCGTCGCTGCGGTTTTGATCCTGGTTTCCATCGTGCCGATTTGGTTGGCTCAGCGCCTTGGTGGCGACGAAGGTGTGCCCGCTGCGCACTAGAAAAGTCACAAGTAAACCTGTGACTTTGTCGCTTTGCGGGGAGGATCTCCCCCGCAAAGTGCCAAACATCCGGGTAAGGCTGAGGCACCGCGCAAAAGCGAATCAGCGCCCCCGGGAGTTCCCGGAGGCGCTGACTTAGATCGTTAAAGAGGCGGAGACTACTCGGCACTCTCCGTGCCGGAGTACGTCGAAGGAGGCGCCGTCGTACCCGTGCCGAAGTCGACCGTCGGAGCTGCCTGCTGACCCTCGGGAGCCTTGTAGAACTCACGCTTGGAAACACCAGCCACACCGGTCAAGAACATCCACGGGATGGTCTGGGTCATGGAGTTCAGCTTGGTGACGGCGTCGTTGTAGTACTGACGCGAGAAAGCAAGTTGGTTCTCGGTGTCGGCCAGTTGACGCTGCAAGTCCAAAAACTGCACGTTGGCCTTCAAGTCCGGGTAGGCCTCGGCGACGGCCATGACGTTGACCAATGCCTTGGAGAGCTCAGCGTCTGCCGCGGCTTTCTCGCCAACGTTTCCGGCCTGGGTAGCAGCCGAAACGCGCGAGCGCGCTGCTGTCACGGCCTCAAACACGCCCTTTTCGTGGGCTGCATAGCCCTTGACCGTGTTGACGAGGTTGGGGATGAGGTCGGCGCGACGTGTCAGTTGGACGTCGATGCCACCGAGCGCTTCTTGTGCGCCGATATCGGTACGACGCAACTTGTTGAACCCACCAATCACGAACCCAATCAGGCCCACGACCAGCAGAACAATGACAAGTACCACCATAAGTGCGCCAGTAATCATGGTTGTTTCCTCTCTAGATGCCGGGAAGCCCCCGACAAGACTGTGTGGTGATGGGTCACCATGACCCGCCACCTCCGCCGCCACCGCCGAAGCCGCCACCAAACCCACCGCCGCCGCCGAATCCACTGTCGCCGCCGCTGCTTTGCGGGGCGATGCTGGCTTCGTAGGAGGAGATGGCAGAGCCGACCTCTGCGTTGAAGTCGTTGGCGAAGGCGGAACCAGGTGAGCCGTAGTAGCCCCCGCCGTAGTAGCCACCTCCGACGTACCCCGGGTTGGGTGGTTCCTCGCCGGTCTCACTGCGGTATTTGTTTGCCCACTCCGCGGCGCAGCCAAAGGCCACGGCCCACGGGATGTAGGCGGTGTAGAGCTCTTTGCGCCCGCTGAAGTCGAATCGAGCGACGCTCGACGGTGTAGCTAGCACGCGCCTGAAGCCGCCGATGCGCGACCACAAGTCACGTCCTGCTTGGGTGCGCATGGTGTGCGAGCGCGAATCGAGCACCGGGATCGCGTTGACCGCAAAGAGGCCGAATGGCAAGCCGAGGAGCGACATTGCGAAGGGGTTCCACACGAAGGCAGCGATCGCAATGACGCCACCACCGATCACCAGGAGCCCGGCCAGCATCACGAAGTGCTTGATGTCCATAAAGCCGTGCTTGCGCGACCAGGACTTCACCGAACTCTGGAAGTCGGAGCGTGCGGTCTGCAGTAGCTGTCCTGCGTCTTTGTCATTGCCTTGGATGCGCAGGCCAGAAGATCCGTCTTGCACACCGAGTTGCCCCACAACTGAGGCACCCACATCGTCAACGCGCGACCAGTCGCCGTCGTCCTTGCCGGTGATCTCCCAGCCGTTATCGGTCTTGTCGAGCGTGATGACGCCTTTGCTCGCCAGGTCAAGCAGGGTCGCGGGGTAGGCGTCTGCGTCGACTCGTTCAGTAAAGAGGTACGCCGCCTGTGCTGGCCCAAGCCCATCGGGCGGGGCGTACTGCAGCGGGAAGGGCGGTTCAGGCTCACGAGTGCGCCAGGCCAGGATGAATCCGACGAGACCTCCAACTAAGGCCAGCAATCCAAAGAAGCCCGCTGCGATGATCGAGCGACCAAAGACTGGGTCGAACCGGATGCCCCACGGCAGACTCACTCGTCCCGGTGGCGCCACATCAACGGTGCTTTGCACGGTGACCGGAGTGTTGGGTGGCAACTCCGAAGTGCTCACGCGATAGCTATTGCCATCAGCGCTGGCCTCGCAGCCGGTGTTAGCTCCGACGCCAATGGCGCATTTGACCGGTCCTGCGGAGCCGGGGAGGTTGACCTGAAGTTCGGATTGCTTGATCGGCATCCGCCAACCCGACGGAATCAAGTTCCAATAAAACTGCGACTGGCTGCCCTTATCGCTGAGCACACCATCGACTTTGTAGGTGATGTCGTAGACGTGGCTGCCATCGATCGTCGACTCGGCGCGGCCGATGCGTACGACGACGTACCTCCCGCGCTCCTTTGTGCTGATGTCGATTCCGTCAGGCTGTCCATCACGCGTGACCTGGATGTCGTAGGGCTCAAGCCGGGCTTTGGGGTCGGAGGCATCGGCGACATCAAAGAATCTGAAGATGCCGTGACGTCCAAATGGCAGGTCAACGGTGAGCTTCTCGTGAGCAGACAGGGTGCCGTCTGCGTCCACATCGAACGTCGCCTTGTAGTCGGTGATCGTGGCGTATTCCGGAGTGGTGTCGGCACCGCTGCTAAACCCGAGAGCGGGGATGAACATCAACGCAATGACGCCCAGAGAACCCACAATGGCTAGCGCCAACCGCTTCATGTGCGTCACCTTACTGAGTGGGGTCAAGTCGTGAAAATGCTGTGTAAAGCGTCAAAGTCACAAGTAAACCTGTGACTTTTACCTACCGGTGTGGCTGGTGTGACTAACCCTCCCGCACCGCAAACTGTTCCAACTCACTAGCCAGCCCCTCGTGAACTCGGGCACTCACCAGTGTTCCTTCAGCAACATGCTCAACGGACAACACTTCACCTTGCTCGTGAAGTCGGTTGACCAAATCCCCGCGGTCGTAGGGCACCAGCACGCTCACCTCCACACCGGGGTGCGGCAAGTCAGCCTCGATTGCCTGCAACAACTCAGCGATGCCTTCACCTGTGCGGGCACTGGCTGCCACTGAGTGGGGCTCTCGGCTAAGGATGCGCTGCACCACAAGTGGGTCTGCGGCATCGGACTTGTTGATCACGACCAACTCGGGCACACCCGATGCACCAATATCGGCGAACACTTCACGCACGGCAGCGAGTTGCCCCTCGGGATCAGGGTGCGAGCCATCAACAACGTGCACGATCAGGTCCGAATCGGCGACCTCTTCGAGCGTGGAGCGAAATGCTTCCACGAGTTGGTGGGGCAGGTGGCGCACGAATCCCACGGTGTCGCTCATGGTGTAGATGCGGCCGTCGCTAGTCGTCGTACGCCGTGTTGTCGGGTCCAACGTGGCGAAGAGTGAGTCCTCTACCAGCACGCCAGCATTGGTCATCCGGTTCAGCAGGGATGACTTGCCTGCGTTGGTGTAACCCGCAATGGCCACCGACGGGATCGCATTGCGCCGTCGCTCGGCACGCTTGGTGGTGCGCGTGGTCTTCATGTGGGCCAACTCGCGACGCAACTTGGCGATCTTGGTGTTGATGCGGCGTCGATCCGTTTCGATCTTCGTTTCACCGGGGCCGCGGCCACCGATGCCTTCACCACCAGCGACTCGACCACCGGCTTGGCGCGACAAGTTGCCACCCCATCCGCGAAGTCGCTGCTTCATGTAGTTCAACTGGGCCAGCTCGACCTGAGCTTGACCCTCTTTGCTCTTGGCGTGCTGGGCGAAGATGTCGAGGATCAGCGCGGTGCGGTCCACCACTTTGACCTTGAGTCGGTCTTCGAGGTTACGCAGTTGACTGGGAGCAAGTTCGCCATCGCAAATCACGGTGTCCGCACCCGTCGCCGCGACGATCTCACGCATCCCTTCGACCTTGCCTCGCCCGATATAGGTGGCCGGGTCTGGGGTTTGGCGGCGCTGGAAGAGCGCGTCAAGTACCTCTGAACCAGCGGTTTCAGCGAGCAACGCCAACTCAGCCATCGAATTCTCAGCGTCGGTCACGGTCCCTTGGGTCCACACCCCCACCAAGATGACTCGCTCAAGGCGAAGTTGGCGGTACTCGACCTCGGTGATGTCTTCGAGCTCAGTGCGCAGGCCAGCAGCCCGCCGCAGCGCATGCCGTTCGGCGAGGTCTAAGGAACCCGTAGTTTCGGTGTCTTCATCGTCGGCGTAGCCACTTTCCCAGTCGTCAGTTTGGGCAAGTTCGTCATCGAGATGGAACGTTTGCTTTGTCATACGTGTCCAAGCCTAGGCGTGACCCGCACATGCCGCATCTGAATTGGCTAGCGTGAAACCCGTGACTGCAACCATCTCCCGCGCTCGCGTCGTCATCATCGGTGGTGGAGTGATCGGGTGCTCCATCGCCTACCACCTGGCTCACCTCGGCTGGACCGACGTTGTCGTGCTCGAACGCGACCGACTCACATCAGGTACGACGTGGCACGCCGCCGGTCTGATGACCTGCTTCGGATCGACTTCTGCGACCAACACCGAGATCCGGCTCTATTCGCGCGAGCTCTACGCCGCGCTTGAACAGGAGACGGGTCAATCCACAGGGTTCAAGCCCGTCGGGCTGATCGAGGCTGCTGCTGACGCGGATCGCCTTCAGGAATACCGACGAGTGGCTGCTTTCCAGCGGATGCATGGACTGGAGGTCGAGGAGATCTCACCAGCCCAGATGAGCGAGTTGTTCCCCTGGGCCAAGACCGATGACCTCCACGCTGGCTTCTGGGTGCCCGGGGACGGTCGGGTGAACCCTGTCGATCTCACGATGGCGTTGGCTAAGGGCGCTCGTCAGCGCGGAGTCACCGTCCTGGAAAGCTCACCCGTGCTCGAAGTCTTGACCACCGATGACCCACTCCCCCGCATTCGTGGAGTGCGCACCGCTGAGGGCGAGATCGAGTGCGAGTACGTCGTCAACGCCACCGGCATGTGGGCCCGCGAGCTGGCAGAGCGCTCGGGCGTCGTCGTACCCAATCAAGCTGCGGAGCACTACTACCTGATCACCGACACCATCGACGGACTCAGCTCTGACGCGCCGATCTTTGAGGACCCTGCCGCGCATGGGTACTACCGCGAAGAAGGCGGCGGCATGATGGTCGGCTTGTTTGAGCCCAAGGCAGCGGCGTGGAAGGTGAACGGGATCCCCGCCGACTTCTCCTTCGGCACCATCGCTGCTGACTGGGATCGGATGGCACCATTCCTCGAGACTGCGATGGCGCGGGTGCCGATCACCCAAGATGTTGGGGTTCGCACGTTCTTTTGCGGACCCGAATCCTTCACCCCAGACCTTCGCCCAGCGGTGGGCGAGGCGCCGGGCATTGCGAACTACTTCGTCGCTGCCGGAATGAACTCCGTGGGCGTGCTCTCCGCAGGCGGCCTAGGTCGAGTGGTGGCCCAATGGATCGTGGACGGACACCCCAGCGTGGATGTCACCGGATTTGATGTGGCCCGGTTCCGGCGCGACCAGCTAGCCCCCGACTATCGCTCCTCGCGCACCGTGGAGATCTTGGGCACGGTCTATGCCGCCCACACGCCCGGCAAGCAACTCCACACCGCCCGCGAGGCCATGCTCACTCCCGTGCACGAGCGACTCGTTGCAGCCGGCGGATACATGCGCGAGGTCAGTGGATGGGAGTGTCCTGACTGGTACGCCGGCGCAGGACGCACACCAAGCGCCACCCCGACATGGGGCCGCGCCCCATGGTTTGAGCAATGGGAGGCCGAACACCGCTCGATCCGCGAGGACGTTGGGGTAATCGAGATGAGTTTCATGGCGAAGTTCGCCGTACCCGAATCCAGCGCAGCAGCACTCTCCTACCTCTGCGCCGCAGCCCTCGATGGCCCCGGACGGATCACCTACACCCAATGGCTCAACAGCCAGGGTCGAATTGAGGCGGATCTGACCGTGACTTCGCTGCCTGAGGGTGGCTTCATGGTGGTCGCCTCTGACACCGCCAAGGGCCATGTCGAGGCGCTGATGCGCCGAGGCGGGGTCGAGTTTGTCGACGTCACATCGGACTGGGCGCAGTTCAATGTGCAGGGTCCCCGATCGCGCGCCGTGCTCGCCGGTTTGACCGACCTGGAGGCGATGGCGTTTCGCGACGTACGACGCCTCACCATCGCCGATGTGCCCTGCCTCTTGGCGCGGATCACCTATCAAGGCGAACTCGGCTACGAGATCTACGTGCCTCGCGCCCACGCGGTGACGGTGTGGGATGCCATAGCCGAGGCGGGTGTGCGGCCGGTCGGCCTGAAGGCGCTGGCGTCGTTGAGGCTCGAGAAGGGCTACCGCGACTTTGGCCATGACATCGACAACACCGACTGCCCCCTCGCCGCCGGGCTCGGCTTCGCGATCAACTGGGACAAAGACTTCCTCGGCAAGGCAGCGCTCGCTGCGCGCAAGGGTCAACCGATGGAATCCAGGCTCGTGCAGGTGCTCGTCGGCGACCCAGATGTGCTGCTCTATGAAGCCGAACCAGTGCTCCGCGACGGCGAGCCGGTGGGCTACCTGCGGGCTGCTTCCTACGGCTGGACCTTGGGTGGCGCGGTGGGCCTAGCGATGGTCACGGCTGCGGGCGGAGTGGTGACCCCCGACTGGCTGAGCACAGGAAAATGGGAAGTCGATGTGGCTGGTGAGAGGTTCCCCATCACCGTGTCGCTCAGGCCGTTCTATGACCCAACCAGTAGTCGAGTGAAGGTCTGATCGTCCCGCTCCGCGGGATGCGAAAGTCACAGGTTAACTTGTGACTTTCGCACTTTGCGGGGCAGATCATCCGGGTAAAGCGTCAAAGTCACAGGTTTACTTGTGACTTTCACACCCGCAAAAAACCTACTTCGGAGGCATCCTGATGCCGCCATCAACGCGAATCGTTTCGGCGTTCATGTAGGAGTTGGTTACGCATTCGACAACCATGCTGGCGAGTTCTTCAGGCATCCCGAGGCGGTGTGGGAACAACACCGACTCACCCAACTTGGCCTTGAACATCTCGGCGCCTTCACCTTCGCCATAAATGGGGGTGTCGATGAGGCCGGGGGCGACGGTGTTGACCCGGATGCCGATCGCCGCGAGGTCGCGAGCAACTGGCAAGGTCATGCCGACGACGCCGCCTTTGGATGCGCTGTAGGCCGCTTGGCCGATCTGGCCGTCGAAGGCGGCCACGCTGGCCATGTTGACGATGGCGCCGCGCTCGCCGGTGGCGGTTGGCTCCAGTCGGCTCATGGCGGTGCCGGCGAGCCGGATGCAGTCAAAGGTGCCGATCAAGTTGATGGAGATGACCTTGCTAAACGCTTCGAGGTTGGCTGCTGACTCAAACGTGCCGTCTTTGCCAACGGTTCGTTGGGCCCAGCCGATGCCAGCTGAGTTGACCAGAACCCGCAGCGGGCCGAGCTTCTCGGCGGCCTCGACGGCGGCCTTGATCTGGTCGGTGTTGGTCACGTCGACGGCCACAAATTGG
>CALMMO010000524.1 GCA_937868455.1 uncultured Marmoricola sp. | reverse complement strand
GATCAGGGTCTCGGTCGTCAACAGCATGCCGGCGATCGAGGTGGCGTTGGTCAGCGCCGACTTGGTCACCTTGACCGGGTCGAGGATGCCTTGAGCCAACAGGTCGGCGTACTCGCCGGTGGCGGCGTTGAAGCCAACACCCTTGCCAGCCTCGCGCACCTTGGCGACCACGACGTAGCCCTGGTCGCCGCCGTTTTCGGCGATCCAACGCAGCGGCTCGTCCATCGACTTGCGCACCACGCGCACGCCGATGGCTTCGTCGCCGGTCAGGCCCAGGTCACCATCGAGAGCAGAGGTGGCGTGGATCAGAGCAGATCCACCACCGGCCACGATGCCTTCTTCGATGGCAGCGCGAGTTGCGGAAACTGCATCTTCGATGCGGTGCTTCTTTTCCTTCAACTCAACTTCGGTGGCTGCACCAACGCGAACCACACACACGCCGCCGGCCAGCTTGGCCAAGCGCTCCTGGAGCTTCTCGCGGTCCCAGTCAGAGTCGGTGTTTTCGATCTCCGCCTTGATCTGCGAAACACGGCCAGCGACCTCTTCAGAGGCGCCCCCGCCTTCGACGATCGTGGTGGTGTCCTTTGTGACAACCACGCGACGGGCGGTGCCGAGCACGTCGAGGCCGACCTGGTCGAGCTTGAGCCCGATCTCGGGTGCGACAACCTGACCACCGGTGAGCACTGCGATGTCTTGCATCATGGCCTTGCGACGGTCACCAAAGGCAGGTGACTTCACCGCGACGGCGTGGAAGGTGCCGCGGATCTTGTTAACCACCAAGGTCGAGAGGGCTTCGCCTTCGACGTCTTCGGCCAAGATGAACAGCGGCTTACCGGCTGCGATGACCTTCTCCAGCATGGGCAGAAGCTCTTGGATCGCGGAGATCTTGCCCTGGTGCAACAAGATGTAAGGGTCATCGATGACCGCTTCCATCGACTCAGGGTCAGTGACGAAGTACGGCGACAAGTAGCCCTTGTCGAACTGCATGCCTTCGGTGAACTCCAAGTCGGTGCCCATGGTGTTGGACTCCTCAACGGTGATGACACCGTCTTTGCCGACCTTGTCGAACGCCTCGGCGAGCAGGTCACCGATCTTCTGGTCACGGCTCGACACGGTGGCCACAGCCGCCATGTCTTCGACCGACTCAACATCGCGAGCAGCAGCGCTCAGCGCGTCGTTGACTGCAGCCGCAGCCTTGTCCATGCCGCGCTTGAGGCTCATTGGGTTGGCGCCAGCGGTGACTGCGCGCAGCCCCTCGTGGACCATCGCCTGAGCAAGCACGGTGGCGGTCGTGGTGCCATCACCGGCGACGTCGTTGGTCTTGGTGGCGACCTCTTTGGTCAACTGGGCGCCGAGGTTCTCGAAGGGGTCATCGAGTTCGATTTCACGAGCGACGGTCACACCGTCGTTGGTGATCGTGGGGGCGCCCCACTTCTTGTCCAGGACGACGTAGCGGCCCTTGGGGCCAAGGGTCACCTTGACGGCGTTTGCGAGGGCGTCAACACCCCGCTCGAGCGCGCGGCGTGCGTGCTCATCAAATTCAAGAATCTTGGGCATCTCATGCTCCTGATTGAGGGTGGAGGTTGGTGCGGGCTGCGCCCGCTGCGTCAAACGAACTGGTCGCTATTGCAACCGGATCGAATGACGTTGCCCGGGACGTCATACGTTGCGGTCGCTCTCGCAACCGGTTCGTATGACGTCCGCGGACGAAAAGAGAGAGAAACGTCAGCCGACGATCGCGAGCACGTCGCGAGCGGAGAGAATCAGGAACTCTTCGCCGGCGTACTTAACTTCGGTGCCGCCGTACTTGCTGTAGATGACCTTGTCGCCGACGTTCACGTCGAGCGGAACTCGGTTGCCTTTGTCGTCGATGCGACCGGGACCGGTGGCAACGACCTCGCCCTCCTGGGGCTTTTCCTTGGCGGTGTCAGGGATGACCAGGCCAGAGGCGGTGGTCTGCTCGGCCTCGAGTGCCTTAACGACGATCCGGTCCTCGAGCGGCTTGATGTTGACCGACATGCGTGTCGACCTCCACTTTCGTGTCTGCAATAACTGTCAGGGGCGTTCGGGCAAAACGTGCCAGAACTGGCACACTCAAGGCGAGAGTGCCAATGCAGAAACTAGCACTCCCCCAAAGCGAGTGCCAACGAGAGGCCTTGCGCACCACTCCTGGCAAGATCAGCCCATGGAACTCGACACCTTCGAGTGGCTCCTGACCGATGCCGGGCAAGGGCTGCTTCAACTCATCGGCGAGGAGAGTTCCCTGGGCGCCATGCAGCGCCTGCGCAACACCTACTCCCCCGACCAAGTCGCCGCAGCAGCCTCCACAGCACAATTGCGCGACAAGGCCCGCGACAAATTCGGTACGGCGGCCCAGCACATGTACTTCACGCGCGAAGCCCTCGAACAGTCCACTCGGCTACGGGTGGCTCGACATCGCGCCGGTCGGGTGGTCGCCGCGAACCCGTCGTCCATCATCGATCTGGGCTGTGGCATCGGTGGGGACCTAGTGGCTTTCGCCGAGGCCGGACTTACGACAGCCGGGATCGATCTCGATCC
>CALMMO010000523.1 GCA_937868455.1 uncultured Marmoricola sp. | reverse complement strand
GCAGCGACATCATCGAGCCGCGCTTCATGGTGGGTGTCGACCCCACCTCCGACGGGTTGGCGCGAGCCAAGCGTTTGGGACTGGAAGCCAGCGCAGAGGGTGTCGATTGGTTGCTCGCGCAGTCAGAGTTGCCCGACATCGTCTTCGAATGCACCTCGGCGAAAGCCCACGAGGCCAACGCCCCGAGGTACGCCGAAGCCGGCATCCTGGCTGTCGACTTGACCCCTGCGGCCGTCGGCCCCTACCTCTGCCCGCCGGTGAACCTGGAGTTCAACCTCGACGCGGTCAACGTCAACATGATCACCTGCGGTGGCCAGGCCACCATCCCGATGGTCAACGCCGTGGCCAAAGTGGTGCCCGTGACCTACGCCGAGATCGTCGCTTCGGTCTCCTCCAAATCTGCCGGGCCAGGCACCCGCGCCAACATCGATGAGTTCACCGAGACCACCACTGATGCGATCGTCAAAGTGGGAGGTGCCGAAAAGGGCAAAGCCATCATCATCTTGAACCCCGTCGAGCCACCACTGATGATGCGCAACTCAGTGTTCTGTGCGATTCCACCCGAGGCCGGAGAGCCAGGGGCACTGCAAGACAAGATCTTGGAGTCGATCCATGCCATGGTCGCCACGGTGCAGGAGTACGTGCCTGGCTATCACCTGCGCGCCGAACCCCAATTCGACCCGGCTCGCGAGGCGTGGCACAACGTCGCCCGGGCGTTCATCCCCATCGAGGTCAAGGGTCGCGGCGACTACCTGCCCGACTACGCAGGCAACCTCGACATCATCACCGCCGCGGCCGCACGTGTGGGTGACCTCATGGTTGCGCATCGACTTGGCGTGGCCTCAAGTTGGAAGTCATCAGCAGACCTCGGCGAAGTCGCCGACGCTGGTGCCGAGAAGGCAGGAGTGTAGCCATGGGTGACATGACCATCCGCCCCGAAGATGCCCCGGTGGTGAACCGCGAGGTCACCGAGACCGAGGTGCTCGAAAACACCCCCAGCGCCGGTGGACCCACCGACTTGCGCATCACCGACTCGACGTTGCGCGATGGCTCACACGCGATGAGTCACCAGTTCACTGAGGCCCAAGTGCGCGGCGTCGTACACGCTCTTGATGCGGCTGGAGTGCAGGTCATCGAGGTCAGCCACGGTGACGGACTCGGCGGGTCTTCGTTCAACTACGGCTTCTCATTGGTTGATGAGTTCCAACTCATCAAGGCCGCAGTCGAAGAAGCTAAACAAGCCAAGATCGCGATCTTGATGCTCCCCGGCCTCGGCACCTTGTATCACCTGCACAAGGCCCACGAGATGGGTGCTTCTGTGGCACGTATCGCCACGCACTGCACTGAAGCAGACGTCTCGATCCAGCACTTCGGAGAGGCACGCCGCCTCGGCATGGAGACCGTCGGGTTCTTGATGCTCTCTCACCGCGCCACTCCTGAGAAGCTCGCTGAGCAGGCCCGCATCATGGTCGATGCCGGTGCTCAATGTGTGTACGTCGTTGACTCCGCTGGCGCGCTAGTCCTGTCGGATGCTCAACAGCGCATCGAAGCGGTCATCGGCGAAATCGGACGCGACAACGCCCAGGTGGGCTTCCATGGCCACCAGAACCTGTCGCTGGGCATCGCCAACTCGGTGCTGGCCTACCAAGCCGGTGCCAAGCAAATTGACGGCGCCTTGTGTGCGTTGGGTGCTGGTGCTGGCAACAGCCCAACTGAGGTGTTGGCGGCGACCTTTGAGCGCATGGGGATTCGCACCGGCGTCGATCTCGGTGAGGTGCTCAGCGCCGCCGAAGACGTGGTGCGACCCTTCATTCCGCGACTGCCGTGGATGGACCGGGCCTCCATCACCCAGGGCTATGCCGGGGTCTACTCCAGCTTCCTGCTCCACGCCGAGCGCGCCTCCGAGCGTTATGGCGTGCCAGCGCACGCGATCTTGCAGAAGGTTGGCGAATATGGGTACGTCGGCGGGCAAGAGGACATGATCATCGACGTGGCGATCGAGTTGCGTGATGCAGCCGAACGCGAAGCAATTGGAGCCAAAGGCGCCTCAGGATTGGCGGTTGCCCGATGAAATGGACCCTCGAATCCGTGGCCGCAGAACTGCTGGCCTGCGAAGACGAACGCCGCGACCGCGAGCCCTTCACCGATGACTGGCCCGAGTTGGATCTCGACACCGGCTACGCCATCCAAGACCTCAACCGGGACAAACGACTCGAGCGTGGCGAGAAGCTGATCGGGGTCAAACTCGGACTCACCTCGCGTGCCAAGCAGCAACGCATGGGGGTGCACTTCCCTTTCGTGGCTTGGCTGACCGATGCAATGCTCCTGCCGGCCGGGGACCCGGTGCCCCAAGGCAAGCTCATTCACCCCCGCATCGAGCCCGAGATCGTGTTCATGATGGGGGCCGACCTCAAGGGTCCTGGGGTGAGCGCAGCCGAAGCGCTCAGTGCGGTCGATACCGTCTGGGCGGGCGCCGAAATCATCGACAGCCGCTACAAAGACTTCCGGTTCACCGCCGGGGACGTGGCTGCTGACAACGCATCCTCGGGGTTCTTTGTCACCGGTCCGATTGGGCTGCCTCCTTCTGCTCTCGACTTGACCATGGAAGGCGTCTTGGTCGAAGTCGACGGGGTCGTGGTGTCCTCTGCCACGGGCGCCGCCGTACAAGGACATCCGGCGGAGGCACTGGCACTGGCAGCCAACGACTTAGCCCGGCGCGGTCATGGGATCGAAGCCGGCTGGATCGTGCTCACTGGCGGCATGACCGATGCTGTGTTCGCGCCACCAGGTGTGGCAGTCTCATGCGAGTTCACCAACCTCGGCTCGGTGCACCTCAACGGTGGCCCGGCGGCTTAAAGGAGTTCGTGCGATGCCATTTGTTGAAGTCACCTTGGTGGAAGGGCGCAGTCCCGAGCAGTTGCGCACCATGATTTCGGCTGTGACCCACGCGGTGGCTGACTCTGTGGGCGCCCCCGTGGCGAACATCCGAGTCGCCGTACGCGAAGTTCCGGCCACTCACTTCGCCGCCGGAGACCAGACGGTCGCCGAGCGCAACGCGGCAGCGGGTTAGCTGTTCCGATCTGCGGAACTAGGCGGGGTTCTTGGACCTCTCCGGTCCTAAGGTCGCTGGTGTCGAGTCGAGTGGAACCGTTTGGAATGAGGACGACGTGAGTGAAATTGAGTTCTTCGGCCACATCATCGACGGTGAGGAAGTGGAGTCCGCTGACGGCGCCCGCTTCGACACCATCAACCCTTGGACCCGCCAGAAGTGGGGCGAAGTAGCCCAAGCCAGCGAAGTCGACGCCGACCGCGCGGTTGCGTCTGCTCGCCGTGCCTTCGACGAGGGCCCCTGGCCCCGCATGGGCCGCGCCGCGCGCGCCGCAGCAATCCACAAGTTGGCCGACCTCATGGAGGAGCGCGCCGAAGACCTCGCGCGCATGGACTCCACCGACATGGGCAAGCCCTTTGAGCAGGCCATGCATGACGTGGCTCGTTCAGTGTGGAACTTCCGGTTCTTTGCCGACCACCAACGCGATCACACCGGCGAAGTGATGCCGATGGATTCAGGTCACCACACCTACGTTGAGTACGGACCTGCCGGGGTTGTCGCTGCGATCTCGCCGTGGAACTTCCCGCTCATGATGGCCAGTTGGAAGATCGCCCCGGCTTTAGCCTGGGGCAACACCTGCATCATCAAACCTGCCGAAGACACCCCCGCCTCCGTCACCTTGCTAGGCCGCCTAGCCATCGAAGCCGGGTTCCCGCCCGGGGTGCTGAACGTCTTGAACGGGTACGGCGTCCCAGCCGGGTCCTCCCTGACCGGCGACGACCGTGTTGACCGCGTGACCTTCACCGGCGAATCGGGCACCGGCAAAATCATCATGGCCGCCGCTGCCAGTCACCTGGCTCCGGTCTCACTCGAACTCGGTGGCAAAGGCGCCAACATCGTCTTCGCCGACGCCGACCTCGACAACGCCGTCTACTGGGCAGTGGAGTCGATCTTCCGTAACGCAGGTCAGGTCTGCCTGGCCGGATCGCGACTCTTCGTGCAAGCCGAGATCTACGACGAGTTCCTCTCGCGATTCAAGGCTGCG
>CALMMO010000522.1 GCA_937868455.1 uncultured Marmoricola sp. | reverse complement strand
CCCAAAAGCCCATGGGACGGATCTGCGGATATTCGCCGACGACCCTGTGCAGAGTGGCAGTCATTTCCTCGCGGCTCGCCTTCAAGGCACCCGCTGGCAGATAGCGCGTCACCTCCGGATCGCCAAAGATGGCAAAGGCTGCATCGACGTCATCGAGTGTCCACTCACGAACAATCAGTCGTTCGGTCTCCACGATGCTCAACGGTGACCTCCTCACTTTGTTTGCTCGAGTGTTTATGCCTTATGGGTTGGTGCGACGTACGCAGCCAAATGTTCGCCGGTGAGCGTGGACTTGGCGTCGACTAAGTCGGCTGGAGTGCCTTCGAAGACCACGCGTCCCCCGTCGTGTCCAGCGCCGGGCCCCAGGTCGATGATCCAGTCGGCGTGCGCCATGACGGCTTGATGGTGCTCGATGACGATCACCGACTTGCCCGAGTCGACGAGTCGATCAAGCATCGCCAGCATGTTCTCGACGTCGGCCAAATGCAGGCCGGTCGTGGGCTCATCAAGCACATAGATCGATGCCTTGTCTGCCATCTGTGCCGCCAATTTGAGCCTTTGGCGCTCGCCGCCGGAGAGGGTGGTGAGAGGCTGCCCAAGCCTGATGTAGCCCAATCCGACGTCATTGAGGCGTGCCAGGATCGTGTGCGCCGCAGGAGTGCGTGCTTCACCGTCGGCAAAGAACTGAAGTGCCTGGGCGACTGGTAGGTCGAGCACTTCAGCGATATTGAGCCCACCGAGTTGGTAGGTGAGCACCTCAGCCTGGAAACGCTTGCCCTCGCAGTCCTCACACACGGTCGATACGCCGGACATCATGCCCAGGTCGGTGTAGATGACACCGGCGCCGTTGCAGGTCTGGCAGGCGCCCTGTGAGTTGGCGCTAAACAGCGCCGGCTTGACGCCATTGACCTTCGCGAAGGCCTTGCGGATCGGCTCCAAGAGCCCTGAGTATGTCGCCGGGTTGCTGCGACGCGACCCCTTAATGGCACTTTGATCGACGGCGATGACGCCTTCTCGCTTAGATACCGACCCATGGATCAGTGAGCTCTTCCCGGACCCGGCAACGCCGGTGACGGCAACCAAGACACCTAGCGGCACGTCGACGCTCACATCATGCAGGTTGTTGATGGTGGCATTGCGAATGCTCAGAGACCCTGTTGGTGTGCGCACCTGATCCTTCAGGCGAGCCCGATCATCGAGGTGTCGACCGGTGACAGTGTCACTTGCCCGCAGTGCCTCCACCGTGCCCACAAAGACCACCTCTCCCCCGGCCTCACCTGCGCCTGGACCCAGGTCAATCACGTGGTCAGCGATCATGATCGCCTCAGGTTTGTGCTCCACGACGAGCACGGTGTTGCCCTTATCGCGAAGTTTGATCAGCAGGGTGTTCATCCGGGCGATGTCATGGGGATGCATGCCAATGGTTGGTTCATCAAACACGTAGGTCACATCGGTCAACGACGAACCCAGGTGCCGAATCATCTTGGTGCGTTGCGACTCTCCACCTGACAGCGTGCCAGCCGGTCGATCCAGGCTGAGGTAGCCCAAGCCGATCTGCACGAATGACTCCAAGGTGTCGCGCAAACCAACCAGCAGAGGCTGAATTGAAGGCTCGTCGATGTCAGAAACCCACTGAGCAAGGTCGGAGATTTGCATCGTGCACACGTCGGCGATGCTCTGGCCCTTGATCTTGCTGTTTCTCGCACCCGGCCCGAGCCTGGTGCCTTCACAATCTGGGCACGTAGAGAACGTGATCACCCGGTCGACGAATGCCCGCACATGAGGTTGCATCGCCTCGCGATCCTTGGCCAGCATCGTCTTCTCGATCTTGGGGATTAGACCTTCATAGGTGAGGTTGATGCCCTCGGCTTTGATCTTGGTGGGCTCCTTGTAGAGCAGATCGTGAAGTTCGCGCTTGGAGTACTTCGCAATGGGCTTGTCCATATCGAAGAAGCCACTGCCACCAAAGATCCGGCCGTACCACCCATCCATCGAGTAGCCAGGCACGCGCAGTGCTCCCTGGGACAGCGACAGTGAGTCGTCGTACAACTCATTGAGGTCAAAATCGCTGACGCGGCCCATGCCTTCGCATCGCGGGCACATGCCGCCAAGTCGCTCAAATGTCGCCTTGACGGCACGAGAGCGATCGCCACGATCCACCGTCAACGCTCCGGTGGCCTTAACGGTTGCCGTGTTGAAGGAGAAGGCGCTCGGAGGGCCGAGGTGGGGCTGGCCTAAGCGGCTAAACAGGATGCGCAACATGGCATTCGCGTCGGTCGCGGTGCCCACTGTGGATCGTGCGTTGGCCCCCATGCGCTCTTGGTCGACGATGATCGCCGTGGTGAGTCCGTCAAGCAGGTCGACATCTGGGCGTGCGAGAGTGGGCATGAAACCTTGCAGGAAGGCGCTGTAAGTCTCATTGATCATGCGCTGCGACTCCGCAGCGATCGTGGAGAACACCAACGAACTCTTGCCTGACCCTGAGACACCCGTGAAGGCAGTAAGACGACGCTTAGGGATCGAGACCGAAATGTTCTTGAGGTTGTTTTCCCGAGCGCCCTGCACTCGGATCAGGTCGTGACTATCTGCCGGGTGCGAAGACATGTCGATGATCTAACCACTGAGCACCGCCGGTTTGGCTCAATCGAACACTCTTCGGGCGTCCATATCTCATATCTGGCATAGTGATCTCCATGAGCGACTACTCCTCTCAGATCGGCACGCTGATCCGTGATGCACGCAAGCACCGCGGTTGGACTCAGCAGCAACTCGCCGAGACTTTGGGTACGTCGCAAAGCGCGATCAACCGGATGGAAAAGGGCGGCCAGAACCTCTCCTTGGAGATGATCGCGCGCGTTGGTGAGGCGCTGGACTCACCCATGATCTCCATCGGCAGCTCCCCTCTTAACCTGCGTGTCACCGGTCCGACCACGTTGTCGGGCAGCATCGATGTCAAAACCTCCAAGAATGCCGGGGTCGCCCTCTTATG
>CALMMO010000521.1 GCA_937868455.1 uncultured Marmoricola sp. | reverse complement strand
GTCTCTCGGTATTCCTCTAACCCGGCACGCCCGAGTTCGCGACCGATGCCAGATTGCTTGTAACCGCCCCACTCGGCTGCAGCCACGTAGGGGTGATAGTCGTTGATCCACACCGTGCCCATGCGCAGCCTCGCCGCCACCCGGTCGGCCTTCGCGGCATCGGTGGTGAACACCGCGCCGGCTAGGCCATAAATCGAGTCGTTGGCAAGGCGAATCGCTTCTGCCTCAGTGCGGAAGGTTTCAACGGTGAGCACTGGCCCAAACGACTCATCTTGGACGCAATGCATCTTCGAATGGCATTCATCAAGCACTGTGGGTGGGAAGTAGAAGCCGTCCGCCAAGTCACCACTGGCCAGTCGCTCGCCACCGGTGCGCAACACCGCGCCCTCAATGACCGCTCGCTCCACGTATGCCTGCACTTTGCGCAGATGCGCCTCAGAGATCAGTGGGCCAGTTTCAGCCTCAGGATCGAAGGGTCCACCCAAGGTGATCTGGCCGGCCCGCCGAACTACTTCATCGACAAACTCGGTCTTGATCGAGTCTTCAACCAGCAAGCGAGCACCCGCTGAGCAGACTTGACCTGAGTGCAAGAACACCGCGGTCAGTGCCATATCGATCGCGGTCTCGCGATCTGCGTCGGCAAAGACGATGTTGGGGTTCTTGCCGCCCAACTCCAAGGCCACCTTCTTCACGGTGTCCGCGGCGGCCTTCATGATCCGCTTGCCGGTCTCAAGCCCTCCGGTGAAGCTGACCAAGTCAACGCGATGATCGGTGCTCAGCGGCGCACCTGCGTGCGGGCCATCGCCCACCACGAGATTGGCAACCCCATCGGGCAGGCCAGCTTCTTGAAGCAGACCCATCAACATGATCGCGGTGTGAGGGGTGAGCTCACTGGGTTTGAGCACAAAGGTGTTCCCAGCGGCCAAACAGGGGGCAACCTTCCACGCCACCTGCAGCAGCGGGTAGTTCCAGGGCGTGATCAGCCCGCACACCCCAACAGGTTCGTGTACGACGACGCTGTGGACATCACTACGGCCCAGATCGACCACGCGACCGGCTTCGTGGCCGGCCGCTTCAGTGGATTCGGTTTGGGCGATCGTGGCGAAGTGACGAAAGACGCTGGTCACGTCGTCGACGTCGTAGTCACTCTCGATGAGGCGTTTGCCGGTGTCGAGGGACTCGGCTCGGGCAATGGCACCTTTGTCTCGCTGAAGCAGGTCGGCGACCCGCTCAAGCAACGCGCCGCGCTCAGACACCGATGTCGAAGGCCATGGTCCATGGTCGAACGCGTGTCGGGCAGCAGCAATGGCATCGCGAGTGTCATCGGCACTGGCCTCATCGATCTCGGCAACAAGGTGCCCATCGGCTGGGCAGCGGATCTCTCGGCGCCCACCCGCTTGGGCAGTTCGCCAAGTCCCACCGATAAATAGCTCAGGCACACCGCTCCTTGTTGTTGCGTGATGCGCAACGTTGCAGCTTATTTCGCAACACCTAGTCAGTCGTGAGCATGATGCGCGTCACACCGTGAGTCAAGGACTCAGGCCCATTGGTGGACATTCGTGACCTAAGAAAGAGCAGAACCGCTGCGTGAGCGGTGCGCCCACGCAGCGGTTCAATCAAGCAAGGACTACGACAGTTCGACGGGCCAACCCTTGGCTTGCAGGTGAGCGGTAACCCGCTCAATGTCAGCCTGGGTTGGGGTTTCGTGAATCTGCGCAGTGATCGCGTTCTCGATGTCATCAGTGTCAGGCGCCAAGAACCCGTTGGCCTTCAACTGCTTGGTGACAGCCTTGACCTCACGCTTGGTGAGCCTGCGTTCCAAGATCGCCACCAACGGGATGAAGTCACGAGCCGGCACACCTTCGGGGTAGCCAGCGCGCAGCCAGTTAACAACCCCGCCGATTGCCCGACCCAAGACACTGCCGTCGTCGTCGCTCTCGCCTTCGCCGGGGTTAGCCAATGGCCAGCCACCTGCAACGAGTTTGGCCGCGACTTTGGCGATCTGCTCAGGCGTGGCAGTGCCAGCCGGAGCTTTGCCCAGGAGCGCGGTGATCCCGGAGAGTTGGTCTCCGGAGACAAAGTCACCGAGCACTGCAATCAGACCAAGGCGGTCAGCTGCGGGCACGCCGTCGGGGTAGGCCGCGCGGACCCAGCCCAGGATTTTGTCGAGTGTTGCTGAACGTTCCATCTCAGGGCCTCCTTATTTCGGCTTGGGGACGAGGTGCGGGAAGGGGAAGAAGTCAACGACCTTGCCCATGCCAGCGCCCACAATGATTTCGATGCCAACGATGACACCAAGCAGGCACAGCGCGAAGAAGATCCACGACAGTGCGCGTCCGCCAGCCGAAGGCCCAGCAGCCACTGCGCCTTCTTCAACGGCAGGCCCAGCCATGAACCGAACGCCAAGGGCGAACAGGATCGGCAAGCCGGCACCCACAACCAACCCGTATCGCAACAGGTCCCATGCCCCTTGCAGGGACAACCACACGGTATCCATCACTTCACCTTCCGGACGCTCGGAGCGCCCTCCCAGATCTCGCCCACATTGTGGTGGTCAACCACGTGTTCGCGAGAGCGGACAAACATAGTCAAGGCGCCAGCGATCAGCAGGGCCATGACAACAACGGGTCCGAACACCGGGCCGAGCCCGTGCCCGATGGCCCACAAGATCGCACCGAGAAGCGCAGCGGCAGGCAGAGTGGTCGCCCACGCGATCACCATGCGACCAGCGACACTCCAGCGCACGTGTGCACCGGGACGTCCCACGCCGCTACCCATGATCGAACCGCTAGCCACCTGCGTGGTCGAGAGCGGAACACCGAGGTGGCTCGCTGCCAAGATAACCGCGGAACTGGCGCCGTCAGCTGCCATGCCCTGAGGTGCGGAGATCTCCACGAGGCCCTTACTCAGGGTGCGGATGATGCGCCAACCGCCAAGGTAGGTGCCACCAGCGATAGCCAACGCACACACCAACTTCACCCAGAACGGGATCGAGTCAGTGGCAGTTTGGGCGCCGTAGGCGATCAGACCCAAGGTGATGACACCCATGGTCTTCTGCGCGTCGTTGGTGCCGTGTGCCAGGGAGACCAGCGAGGCGGCCGAAATCTGACCCCAGCGGTATCCACGAGCAGAACGGGCTTCGTCGCGACCGTGACCGAGCTTGATGACGACCCACGTGCCCACCGCGGCGATGAGGCCAGCGATAAGCGGTGAGAGCACAGCAGGAATCAAGATCTTGCCGACCACACCATCGATCTTGGTGCCATCGCCGAGCCACTTGACGCCGTTAACGCCAAGGCCAGCCATGGTCGCACCGATGATGCCGCCCAGCAGGGCGTACGACGAGCTCGAAGGCAGACCCAGCAACCAGGTGAACATGTTCCACAAGATTGCTCCGGCGAGACCGGCGAGCACGATCACGAGCAACTCATGGCCATGGTCTGCCATCAGTGCCGGAATCGGGGCCCCGTCATCGCCTTGAATCTTGACGACTGAGTTGGTCACGGTGAGTGCAACTGCCACGGACAAGAACGCGCCAACAAGGTTCATCGCGGCAGCAAGAGTCACCGCAGTCTTGGGCTTAAGGGCACCGGTTGCGATGGACGAAGCCACAGCGTTACCGGTGTCATGGAATCCATTAGTAAAGTCGAAAAAGAGGGCTGTGCCGATAACGCACAGCAGAATGAAAAGTGCCACTGTCACAAGCCTCACGATGGCCCTGATGGCGCCTGAGCACAAATTCTTCGAGGCCCGTTCACCAACTGTTCATCTTGCGGATGCCCTGCATTTGCGGAATGTCCAATTTGGGGGGCTAGGCAAGAGGGTTTTGTTAGCGATGGCCCCAGCCAAGGCGGTGACTGACCTCGTTCGCGGCCTCGACACAAGCAGCGATCGCGGTGGCCAAGGTGTCGGCCTG
>CALMMO010000520.1 GCA_937868455.1 uncultured Marmoricola sp. | reverse complement strand
CGAGCGCCTGCTCAAGAGGGTAACCCAGCAAGGTCGAATACCGAGTCGCTACCACCGGGGTGCGGCTCTGAGCGGCAACGCAGTGCAAGAGTACGACGTGGCCTTCGGCTCTCAGAGCCCTCACCGCCGACGCCCCCTCGTTGATAGCGAAGTGGATGTTGGGGTTGTCGGCCGCTGAGGTGTCGATGAGTCGGATGTCGATCTGCTCGATGTGAGACGGAATCTGGTGTGCGCCCAACCGGGCAAGCGACACCACCGCAGTGACCTTGCTCGGCAGGGCATCGAGGGTCGCTGCGCCGGAAATGTAGACATCAGGGTCATGCGGGTGCGTCGCGAACGAGTTGTATCCCTGATGCGAGGAGTAGTCGATGCGGCCAGCTGTCGGCCACCCTTGCGCATCAGACTTGCCCCCTTGAATGGTGAGCACGGCTACATCGTGGAGGTCCTTGTTTCTCACGCCCGGCCAGCCGTGCAGGATGCGACGCCACTGCCAAGGAATCGATGAGTAGCCCCACCGAGCACCGAGCAGCGCGCCAGCAATCGAGGCGACTGTGTCGGTGTCGTCACCAATCGCGATCGCGGCGTTGAGCCCAGCAACGAGGTGTTGGCAGCTAACGGAGCCTGCTGCTGGATCGTGCAGCGGAATCGGCGTGTGGGAGATGGCAGACCAGGCTGCCTGTAGCGCGGTGACTACATAGCCATCGGGCCTAAAGGTGTGCGGTTGGTCGCTTTCGGCCTTGAGCACCGTGGTACGCCAGAAATCTCTACGGTCTGGGTGTAAGAAGTCGACCAGGTCGACAAGCACCGGCAACTCACCGAGCAGCACGGCATGACGAATGGCCAAACACCACAGTGCGCAGGCATCTGCACCAAGTGGGTCGTAGTGGGTCAAGGCAGCGACTTGGTGGGCAGCTTCAACTAAGGCTTGCGGATCGTCGAGGTGAGCCAAAGCCACGCATGAGGTGCGCATCAAACTGCCATTGCCCGCCGTACGAGAACCTCTGCGGTGAAGCTGCTCGGCTGCCGCCCGCATCTGTGCCGCACTTGGGTGGGCACCGACTTCTCCCAAGATCATGCGGGTCTGGATGCCGACATCGGGAGGCCCGCACGACATCCAGTCTGCGAAACCTTGTGCAATCTCATCGAGAGCAGACTCCTCACGCAGATCGGCGCCCGTGGCCGCGACCTTTGCGATCGCGTAGGTCTGGGACGTGTCGTCAGTCCACTCCCCCGGGGCGAAGTTACCCAACCCGCCGCCGATCATCTGCGGATCTCCCTCAAGCGGTGCACTGCCAAACTCGTAGCCCGCGCCCAGTGCATCTCCGCAAGCTGCGCCGACCAGTGCCCCAATCGCCCTATCGACCTGCGCCGCATTAAGCCTCATGCCTGGGCCACCTTTAGTCATGCGCATCACCTCTCCGTTTCTGGTGCCCACCGTTGCATCTGCCACCGACAGTTTCTAAGCGGAGGAGATTCATCACGGAAGTCGGCGTCCTCGCGAACTTCTCGCTCTGAAGGCCAACGAATCTCGGGTGGCTTTGACCCAGCGCCACAAAATGTCCGCGGGACAGCCTAGGTTGAAGACATGGCCAAATATCCGCGAGTCAGAGAACAGAACATCGCCGTGTTCGGCGAATCAGGGTCAGGGAAGACAGTCTTGGTGTCTTCATTCTTCGGGGCGACGCAGGACGGGTCATACCAGAACAACATTTGGGATCTCGTCGCTCTTCAAACCGGCCAAGGCAACCGCCTCTACCAGAATTACCTTGGGATGCGCGACATGGCGACAGTCCCGATGGCGACTCGCTTCAGCAATACGACGTACTCGTTCGCAGTTCGATTAAAACCTGGCAGCCCCGAAGAAACCAAGAAACGCGCTTTCGATGAGTTGCGGCTGATCTGGCACGACTACCCCGGTGAGTGGTTCCGCGAAGACCCCAGCACTGACGAAGAAAAGAATCGACGATTCGACACGTTTGTCACTCTGTTGAAGTCCGACGTAGCCATCTTGTTGGTGGACGGTCAAGAGCTTCTCAACCATGCCGGTGAAGAGGAGCGCTACCTCAAACTACTGTTTGGGAACTTCCGGCAAAGTCTCATGCGACTCAAGCCAGACCTGCTCGCGCAATCTGGGCCTTTGGTCGAGTTTCCACGCATCTGGATTCTTGCCTTGTCGAAAGCCGATCTCCTCCCCGATTGGGATGTCAATCGGTTCCGAGACATGATCGTGCTAAAAGCAGCTGACGACGTGGAGCGCACACGCGAGTGTTTGGCAGAGCTAGTCAAGTCTCCCGAGGCGTTCTCGTTCGGCGAAGATTTCATGTTGCTTTCTTCGGCCAAGTTTCAGCTCCGCGACGATGGTCACGCAGCAACCGAAATCGATCTCACCAAGCGACTCGGGGTTGAACTCATTTTGCCGATCGCTTCCGTGCTCCCTCTTGAGCGGCGCCTGCTCTGGCAAGAGCGGCTCTCGATCCCCGTTGAAGTGCTGGTCACGCTCGCTGATGGGGCATCGGAATTTGTCGCCGCTCTGACCGGCACGAGCGACGGAAAGCTCGCCAAACTCCTGGCCCGCTTTCCAGTGTCGAAAGTAGCGAGAACTCGAGCCCTCAAGTTGATCAAGACATCGATTGAGACGTCGCTACCACATTTGAGGAAGGCATTCGAAGAAGCAACTGCCGACCGCGAAAACCTGAAAGCGATGCTGGTCAAGTTCAAGCTCGACCTTGAGAATGGCAGGGTCAACAAAATAATCAGGACGCAGATTTGACCCCGAATCCCGGCGCGCCACCCGGATTAGTTTGGGCCACCCGGGGACGACTC
>CALMMO010000519.1 GCA_937868455.1 uncultured Marmoricola sp. | reverse complement strand
CACTCACCCCTAGAAACCGCCTACCCAAGTTGTCACTTAACCCAGGTTGCAACCTGGGTTAAGTGACAAAAAGGTGGGTGAAGTGGGGCCTCTACTTGGGGTCCGCGATCGAGGCAAGGAGTTCACGCGGCGTGGCTGAGCCGTCGAGGACTCTCGTCGTACGACGCCTAATCCGCCACCCGTCTGGGGTTCGTGCGAGATCGAAGCGGTTAGCTCCTGCGCGGGCGATGTGGAAGCGCTCGTCATGGCGCAGCACCAGGGTGGAGTGGCACACAGCAGTGGCCGTGTCACCGGTGACGTTGATGTGAGGAACCCCTTGGATGTGGGCGCAGCCGCGGGCGATGAGACCTTGGTGGGCTTCGGACTCGACCATGGCGCGGATCTGCTCGCGGCCGGACATGTAGTAGCCGTCGACGTCGTACACCCCATCTTCGGTCCAGAGGTCTGCGACTTCGCGGGAGCACCCGGAGTCCACGAGTGGCCCGTAGGCGCTGATCAATCTGGCGATGTCGCGCTCGTCTGCGAGCAGTTGAAGCAAGTCATCCATGGGTTCATTGTGGCGTCCACTTCACCCAAGGTTTTGTCACTTAACCCAGGTTGCAACCTGGGTGAAGTGACAACTCGGGTACTTAACCTGGGATTTCGACACCCCCAGCAGCAACTACCCTTGGGTCACGTGAGGACATTGGTGATCGGCTCGGGAGGGCGCGAACACGCGCTGGTGATGGCGCTGGCCCGCGATCTGGGGGCCGAGGTTCACGCAGCACCTGGCAACCCCGGCATGAGCTCAGTGGCCCAGCTGCACGATGTTGACCCGATGGATGGGCAGGCGGTGGCGCAACTGGCCCAGCACATCGAAGCTGATCTGGTGGTCATCGGACCGGAGGCGCCGCTTGTTGCGGGGGTTGCTGACCAGGTGCGCGCCAAGGGGATTGCGGTCTACGGACCGAGTGCCAAAGCCGCCCAACTTGAGGGATCGAAGGCGTTCGCTAAGGACGTGATGGCGGCGGCTGGCGTGCCGACGGCCCGGGCGGCGGTGTGCACGAGCGCGGCCGAAGTGGAGGCGGCTCTTGATGAGTTTGGCGCGCCGTACGTCGTCAAAGATGACGGTCTGGCTGCTGGCAAGGGAGTGGTTGTCACCACCGATCGCCAGGAAGCCCTCGATCATGCGGCTCAGTGTGGGCGCGTGGTGGTGGAGGAGTTTTTGCACGGTCCGGAGTTCTCGATCTTTGCGGTCTGCGATGGGCAGACGGCACGCGCATTGCAGCCCTCCCAAGACTTCAAGCGGATCTTCGACGGCGGCCGCGGACCCAACACGGGCGGGATGGGGTCATATAGCCCGCTGCCGTGGGTGTCGGCCGAGGTGGTCGAGGAGGTGTTGTCGCGCGTCGTACAACCCACGCTTGATGAGATGAACCGTCGCGGGGCGCCCTTCATCGGCACGTTGTACGTCGGCCTAGCGTTGACCGCCCAAGGCCCGAAGGTGATTGAGTTCAACTGCCGCTTTGGCGACCCTGACACCCAACCCGTGCTCGCTTTGCTGACCTCATCGCTGGGCGACCTGCTGCACGGGGCAGCGCAGGGTCGACTCGCAGAGGTGCCAGCCCCGACGTTTGCTGAGGGCGGAGCGGTGACCGTGGTGATGGCCTCGGCGGGATATCCCGAAGGCGCATCCAAAGGCGACGTCATCATCGGGAGCGAGACGCTCACTAAGGAACATGACGTCAATGTCATCCACGCTGGCACCGCGCTGGTCAACGGCGAGTTGGTCACTGCCGGTGGCCGGGTGCTGACAGTGACTGCGGTCGGTTCGAGCATCGCCGATGCTCGCGCCAAGGCCTATGAAGGCATCTCCTCGATCGCGTTTCCCGGAGCGCAATGGCGTCGAGACATCGCCGCCGAACCACTAGGCGTGATCGAGGGCGCCGCACTGATCACGGAGGAATCGCAGTGAGTGTGCCCAATGTTTTGGCCAACCGGTACGCCGGCGCGGACCTGGCTCTGGTGTGGAGTCCAGAGCACAAGATCGTGTTGGAGCGCCAACTGTGGATCGCCGTACTCCGCGCTCAACGTGACCTCGGAGTCGAAGTCCCCGATGGTGTGGTCGAGGCGTATGAAGCACAAGTCGACAACGTTGACTTAGCCAGCATCGCGGCCCGTGAGCGGATCACGCGCCATGACGTGAAGGCGCGCATCGAGGAGTTCTCGGCTCTAGCGGGTCACGAACACATCCACAAAGGCATGACCTCGCGTGACCTGACTGAGAACGTCGAGCAGTTGCAGGTCTTTGCCAGTTTGCAGCTGATCCGGGGGCGCATCGTTGCGACCCTTGCTCGGTTGGGGCGGCTGGCGGCCGAACACGAGTCGACTGTGATGGCCGGGCGTTCACACAACGTCGCCGCTCAGGCCACGACCTTGGGCAAGCGTTTCGCCACGGTCGCTGACGAACTTCTGGTGGCGCTTGCTCGCCTCGACGAGCTCACCGCGCGCTATCCGCTGCGTGGGATCAAGGGCCCGATGGGCACCTCGCAAGACATGCTCGATCTGCTCGGCGGCGATGAGTCGGCGCTTGCCGAACTCGAGAAGCGGATTAGCTCCCACCTCGGTTTCGCCAACGTGCTGACCAGCGTGGGGCAGGTCTACCCCCGAAGCCTCGACTTCGAGGTGGTTTCGCTGCTGGTGCAGATCTCGGCCGCACCCTCCAACCTCGCCACCACCATCCGGTTGATGGCTGGCATCGAACTTGTCACCGAGGGCTTCAAAGAGGGCCAAGTCGGCTCCTCGGCGATGCCGCACAAGATGAACACTCGGTCGTGTGAGCGCGTCAACGGACTTGCCGTGATCTTGCGCGGCTACCTCTCCATGGTCGGGGAGTTGGCAGGGGACCAGTGGAACGAAGGCGACGTCTCCTGCTCCGTCGTACGGCGCGTAGCCCTGCCCGATGCCTTCTTTGCGCTCGACGGGTTGTTCCAAACCTTCTTGACGGTGCTCGATGAGTTCGGCGCCTTCCCTGCGGTGATCCAGCGTGAACTCGACCGCTACCTGCCGTTCCTCACCACCACCAAGGTCCTGATGACGGCAGTCCGCAACGGGGTCGGTCGTGAAGCCGCGCACGAAGCGATCAAAGAACACGCGGTCGGGGTGGCGTTGGAGATGCGCCAAGGCCTGGCCGTGAACGACCTTTACGACCGGCTCGCGGCCGACGCCCGACTCGGGTTGAGCCGCGAACAGATCGCCCAACTGGTCGCTGATCCGATCGAGTTCACCGGGGCGGCTCGATCTCAGGTCGCGGCCGTCGTGGCGAGGGTTGAGGCGGTGGTCGCAGCTGATCCAGTTGGCGCCAACTATGTGCCCGGGGCAATTTTGTAGGGTTCCCCTCATGGCCGCGCTCAACATCCCCCCAGCTCAGGCGATCCCCGGAGCGGAGCACCTGCACTCAGGCAAGGTGAGGGATCTCTACCGCCTCACCGAGGGGGAGCACGCCGGTCGATTGTTAATGGTCGCCAGTGACCGGATCAGTGCTTTTGACCATGAGCTGGCCTCCCCGATCCCCGACTAGGGGGAGGTTCTAACCCGGATGATCCTGTGGCGGATGGAGCAAC
>CALMMO010000518.1 GCA_937868455.1 uncultured Marmoricola sp. | reverse complement strand
CTAGCCAGTCACCGAACTCCTCGGCGTTGGAGACAGTGGCGCTCAAGGCCACCAGCGCGACCGACTCAGGAAGGTGGATGATCACCTCTTCCCACACTGCGCCACGAGAGCGATCAGCGAGGTAGTGCACCTCATCCATCACCACGAAAGCCAAACCACGCAACGTCGACGAGCCGGCGTACAACATGTTGCGCAAGACCTCGGTGGTCATCACGACCACGGGGGCATCCCCATTGATGGTGTTGTCGCCGGTGAGCAATCCGACGTTCTCGGCGCCGTAACGCTCCACAAGATCGTTGAACTTCTGGTTAGACAGCGCCTTAATCGGCGTTGTGTAGAAGCACTTGCGACCCGCAGCCAACGCCAGGTGTACGGCGAACTCCCCCACCAGCGTCTTCCCTGAGCCAGTTGGCGCGGCCACGAGCACTGAGGCGCCGTCCTCGAGATGATGGCACGCCTTGACCTGGAAGTCGTCGAGAGCGAAGTCATAGAAGGAGGCGAACTCCGCAAAGTGTGGATGCTTGTTGCGTGCTCGCATCCGTGCGTAGCCCTCCGAGGGGCTTGAGGTCATGGCACAACCACACGCAATGCTGCGGGGTGGCAACTGATGCTCATGGGCAGCGGTCCGAGCCGCTCACCGTCTGCGTAGGCAGTGATCTGCGGGGAGGACACGCTCACACGCGCGCAGCGGTGGTGGCGATAGGACGGGTGATGCACGTGAGTTCCCTTGAATAGCTTGGGGTAGGTCTTTAGTAGTTCGAGTTTGGTCAGTGGCTCGATGATCACCACGTCGAGAAGTCCATCGGTGAGATCGGCACCTTCAGTGATGCGCAAGCCGCCGCCAAAGGATGGCCCGTTGCCGACCGCGACCATGGTCGCCTCGAAGGTGTGTTGGGTGCCATCAATGTCGAGCACATAAGGGATCGGCGCGAGCAACCGGAGTTCGGCCAAGGTGGCCAGGTTGTAGCGCATCTGGCCACGAGGCCAGGTCATCTTGTTGGCGCGTTCATTAACGATCGCATCGAAGCCTGCCGCCAACACAGTGACGAACCAGGTGTCGTTGG
>CALMMO010000517.1 GCA_937868455.1 uncultured Marmoricola sp. | reverse complement strand
GTGGTTCAGAGACTCCTGCCGCCGACGGCGAGTGCACCTACACCAAGGACCCCGGCGGCAAGGCTGCTCGCACCGTCAAGTTCCCTCCTGCCAAGCCCACAGCCACCAAGCCGGTGAACCTGACCATCACCACCAACTTTGGCAAGGTGCCGATCACGCTCGACCCGAGCAAGGCGCCCTGCGCAGTTAACTCATTCATTTCGCTGGTGAACCAGAAGTACTTCGACAAGACCCCCTGCCACCGCATCGCGGTCGATGAAGGTTTCCAGATGCTCCAGTGCGGCGACCCGACTGGCACCGGCACCGGTGGCCCTGGCTACGTGTATGCCGAGGAGACCAGCCCTGACCTCACCTACCCTGCTGGCACTCTCGCGATGGCCAACACCGGGCAGCCCAACAGCCAGGGCTCACAGTTCTTCTTGGTCTTTGGCGACACTCAACTCTCCCCCGACTACACGGTGTTTGGCACCTTCGGTGCGCCTGGCATTGCAGTCTTGAAGACGATCGCAAAGAACGGCATCAAGAACGCGATGTCGGCCGGTGGAGGTAACCCCAAGCAACCCGTTGAGATCGTGTCGATCGGATAGTTTCACGACCGTCTAGAGTCGCCACGTGGTTCAGCGCAAGTCAGTCAGAGGCTCCGCCCGTGTGCGGGTCACTGAGCGCACTTCTGCTGCATCGATTAGCCGTGAAGACCGAGTCGTCGTAGAGGAACCTCTAGAGATCCGCCTCGCGGCCCCGGCTCGCGCTGCCACTCGTGCGACGGTGACTATGCGCACGCCCGGCCATGACTTCGAGCTCGCGGCAGGGTGGATGTTCCACGAGGGCGTCGTGGCCCGTGCCGACGACATCGCAACGGTGGCCTACTGCACCGACGCCGACCTCTCAGAGGAAGAACGCTTCAACGTCGTCACGCTCACCGCGCGCGCGATCGTGCGCGACCCCTCCCCTCGGGCGTTGTCCAACTCTGCGTGCGGGGTCTGTGGCACCTCTTCGATCTCTGAAGTGTTTGCGCATCTGCCGACCACTCGTTCACCCGGCGGACCAGTCAGCGGAGATCTACTCGCGTCGCTGCCCAACCTGATGCGCGAGCACCAGCCGGTCTTTGATCGCACTGGCGGCCTCCACGCGGCCGCGTTGTTTTCCGCAGCGGGCGACCTGCTGGTCATCCGAGAAGACGTGGGTCGTCATAACGCCGTCGACAAGGTGACCGGCTCGCAACTCCTCAGCGGTGTTGAGCCCAACGGCGGGCTGATGTGCACCAGCGGGCGGTTGGGATTTGAGATCGTGCAGAAGTCCATTGCCTCCGGTCGTTTAGCCATCGTTGGTGTTGGCGCACCGACATCGTTGTCGGTCTCGCTAGCGCAAGAGGCGGGCGTCGTACTCATTGGGTTTGCACGTGAAGACAGGTACGTCATTTACTCCCGGCCCGACCTTGTGACCTAACGGACCGGCGTGTGTACGCAAGAGTGTCGGTGGCCTCTCATAGGTTCGACCCATGCGGGTTTTGCACACTTCCGACTGGCACTTAGGCCGGTCCTTTCACAAGGAAGATCTGCTCTCGCATCAAGCCACCTTCATCGACCACCTTCTCGAGGTCATCGAGACCGAGCTGGTCGATGTGGTGGCCATTTCCGGCGACATCTATGACCGCGCGCTCCCACCCGTTGATGCCGTTGAGTTGGCTAACGACACTTTTGCTCGCCTCGCGGCCTCGCGTGCCCGTGTGATCGCCACCAGCGGCAACCACGACTCAGCCACTCGACTCGGTGCCCATGCGGGCCTCATCGATGCCGCAGGGGTGCACTTTCGCACCGTCAACGATCGCTGTGACTCCCCCATCGTGATTGATGACGCCCATGGCCCAGTCGCGTTCTATGGCATTCCCTATCTAGAGCCTGAAGCAGTCCGATTGCCCTGGTCGTTGCCCGCACGCA
>CALMMO010000516.1 GCA_937868455.1 uncultured Marmoricola sp. | reverse complement strand
TCTGGTTGTTGGTCGAGCTTGTGTCCCACGCCCTCTGGGCTCAGGACAGTCGCTCTGGTTGTTGGTCGAGCTTGTGTCCCACGCCCTCTGGGATCAGGTCAGTCGCTCTGGTTGTTGGTCGAGCTTGTGTCCCACGCCCTCTGGGCTCAGGACAGTCGCTCGAGAATAAGCGCCATTCCTTGGCCGCCACCCACACACATCGTGATCAAACCGGTGGACTTGTCGTGCCACTTCAGCGAGTTCAGCATCGTGTTTTGCAGCCGAGCACCGGTCATGCCGAAGGGGTGACCCACCGCGATCGAGCCGCCGTTGACGTTGAGGCGGTCGAGGCTGACGCCCAATTCTTTGTACGACGGCACTACCTGGGCCGCAAACGCCTCATTGATTTCGACAAGGTCGATGTCATCGATGGTCATGTTTGCGCGAGCCAGAGCCTGCTTCGATGCTTCAACCGGACCCATCCCCATGATCTCGGGGGAAAGACCGGTGACGCCGGTGGAGACGATGCGAGCCAGGGGAGTGAGACCGAGTTCGGCTGCCTTGGTGTCGCTCATCACGATGACTGCTGCGGCTCCGTCGTTGAGTGGGCAACAGTTGCCTGCGGTGACGACCCCGTCAGGGCGAAACACCGGCTGCAACTGCGAAATTGCGTCGTAGGTGACGCCGGCACGCGGGCCGTCATCGGCGGTGACGACGGTGCCATCGGGAGCGGTCACCGGGGTGATCTCGTTGGCCCAGAAGCCAGACGCGATCGCTGCCTCGGTGAGGTTTTGCGAGCGCACACCGAACTCATCGAGTTCCTGGCGGTCAAGCTTCAACATGCGAGCGACGTTTTCTGCGGTCTGGCCCATCTGGATGTAGGCGTCAGGGAGCAGTCCGTCTTCGCGAGGGTCGTGCCAGTCTTGCCCGCCCTCGGCGTACTTTGCCGTGCGTGCCGCGCCGTCGTTGAAAAGCTCGTTGCGGGTGCCGGGGATGTGATCGGACGTGCCCTTCGCGAAGCGAGAGACAGTCTCGACTCCTGCGGATATGAACGCGTCGCCTTCACCGGCCTTGATGGCGTGGAACGCCATGCGCGTGGTCTGCACCGAGGAGGAGCAGTAGCGGGTGATGGTGGCGCCGGGGATCTTGTCGTAGCCCATCAGCACCGACACGATGCGGCCCATGTTGTTGCCCATCTCGCCACCGGGGAGCCCGCAGCCGAGGTAGAGGTCGTCGATCGTGTTCGGGTCCAGGGCAGGAATCTTCTCCAGTGCGGACTTGATGATGAGCGCGGAGAGATCGTCGGGACGGAAGTCCTTCAAGGAGCCCTTGTTGGCGCGACCAATCGGGGTGCGTGCGGCGGAAACGATCACTGCTTCAGGCATCTAAGTGCTCTTCCTCTTGGAGTGGTTGGGGGTCTGGTTGGGCACCGACTAGCCGGTAACCAGAGCCGATCACACGATAACCGGGTTCGGGCTGGAAGGATCGGTGTTGTGCGTCACGTCTACCGCTGCCCGATTCGTTGGGCCGATATGGATTTGCAAGCCCACGTCAACAACGTCGCTTACGTCGACTATCTGCAAGAGGCGCGCATCGACATGCTTGCTGGTCACGCCAGATTTGGTGGGGCCGCAGCCGGGCAAGGCACACTGACCGACGGGATCGTCGTCGTACGCCATGAAGTGAGTTTCCTGGCTCCGCTGGTCTACCGCCCAGAGCCTGTGACCATCGACGTCTGGGTCGCCAAAGTGAGGGCAGCCAGCATCGAGGTGGCCTATGAGATGTACGACGTGGAGCCAGACGGCGCTCGACGCTGCTACTTGCAAGCACTCACCGTGCTAGCGCCCTTCAACTTTGCTGCTGACCAACTGCGCAGGCTCCGCCCCGATGAACGCGAGCGGATGGAACGTTTCGCCGGCGATGCAGTGAGCCGCACGGCCAAACTTGGTCCCATCGGAGCTGGATTCGAGGGACATCTCAGCGACCTGTGGGTGCGGTTCTCCGACGTCGACGCCTACGGACACGTCAACAACGTCAAATACGTCGAATACTTCCAAGAAGCCAGGGTGCTTTTCCTGCGCGAACTTGCCCAGTCAAGCGGTGGACAGTGGCGCCAATGGGTCGTCGCGCACACCGACATCGACTATCTGGTGCCGATCACTTTTCGCGCCGAGCCATATGCGGTGCGGTCGTGGGTCGAGCAGGTGGGCACGAGCAGCGTGACCATCAGAGCCGACATCGAAGATCCATTGACAGGCCAGGTGCTCTCGCGCGGGCGCGCCGTGCTGGTGGGCTTTGACCAGGCCACTCAAGCTGCCCAACCGCTGACACCTGAGCAGCGTCAACGGCTCATCGAAAACGTTCAGACGGGCCGCTAGTCGGTTGAGTTGAGCATGAACGTCGCCGCGTGCGTGACGTAGTCCCAGAACCTTTCGTACTGCTCAGGGGTCAGGTCGACTGAGTCGAGTCCGGCCTTGAAGTGCAGCAACCAACGGTGCCCGGCTTCGGGGTTCACTTTGTAGGGAGCGTGCCGCATCCGAAGTCGAGGGTGACCCCGCTCATCGGAGTACGTCGTCGGGCCGCCCCAATATTGGGCAAGGAACATCGCGAGTCTGCGTTCGGCTCCCTCGAGTTCATCCTCGGGATACATCGGTCGCAAGATTTCATCGGTGGCCACGCCCTGATAGAAGGTGGCCACGATTGCGTCGATGGTGGGCTGGCCGCCGATGTCGTCGAAGAAGGAACTCACGAACGCCATTGTGCCTCTCGAAGGATTAGCGCAATGACTGGACGTACCCGTTTGCTCGACGTACGCCGCTGAGCGACTGCTCCCACATGATGCCAATCACCAAGCAAGTCATGCCTAGGACTCCAAACATCAACCACGGCCCGAAGGGGTTGGCCAGCAGGTCACGGGCGATCGGCAGCAGGAAGCGCAAGGCCAAGGCCAGTGCTGCACCTGAACCGATCACCAACGGAGCCTGCCAACGCAGCGCGATGCCAACAGCGATCACGAGCACTGCAGTCAGGCCGACAAAGAGGCTGCGAATTGAATGCGGGTGGGTGAATGCGATCAGTAGGCTGGGGAGCAGAGCCAAACTCAGGCCAGCACCCAACATCCGCCAACTCGACACGTCGCTAGTGCGCATCCGCCACGCGCCAAACCCGATCAGCACGAGCGCGGCGGGCAAGCAGTAGCTTTCGGGGAAGGCCACATTGGCGGCGAAGCGCACGAGGGTAGCCAGTGCCAGAACCCCGGAAGCAGGCCATGCCAAGATCTCGCGCGCATGATCAGTGACCGCGCTCAGCGCCATAGCGGAGCCGACGATTGTGAGCACGACAGCAGTGCTGCTTCCCGACGGAAGGGCGAGCATGGCGGCCAGCACAGCGACCGGTGCCGCCGCGATTTCAAGTCCGAGTCGCGCTTGGCCGAAGACTCGGCTGCCCACCAAAGCGATGGCAGCCACGACGGCGAGGGTCGCTGCTGAGGTGGTGTCTGGGGCATCGGCCACCCGCAACCACGACCATGCGGCGTAGCCGGTCATCACGACACCGAATCCGCCGACCACGGCACCAACTCGGCCTGATGCGAGGCGCCTGGCTGCTGCGAGTAGTCCCAATGCGCAGATGGTGGCGAGCACCGCACTGACCCACGCGCTTGAGGCTGCCAAGGCGAAAGCCAAACCTGTTGCAGAGCCTGCCCACACGAAGGCTGAGGCCAGCGGCCACTCCAGACGAACTGCTGGCAGCGCGAGTGGTGCCACCGCTAGCACCGCAGCAATCATGAATGCGGCGACAACGAGGCCCAAGCCGATATGAGCATCGGCGACTGCGCCGGCGAGTGAGTAGGCGATGGGGCCAGCGGTGAGTTCGAGAAGGCCACGGCGTACGCCGACGCCGCAAACGGCGATCAAAGCGGCCGCGACGGCCACGCCTGCTAGTGGCAGAGCCCATCCAAGCGGCTGCGCGGTCAGCCAGATGTCACCGCTCGTGGTGCTCCACAGCCCATTGTTTGGCAGCGAGCCCAGGGCGCTCCACGGGAGCAGCGCCAGGGCCGCGGCAACTAAGGCTCCGACCCCGAAGGTCACCCATTTCGCCGCGACGCTCCACAGTGGTTGTCGAGCCAGGGCCAGAGCCGACAGCGCAATGAGGACGAGTGAGGCGATGACCAACGACCAAGTGTCGGCGTGCACTGGCAGCCAGAGCGCAAGTGAGAACACTGCGAGGCCGGCGCCAGCGGCGGCTTGGCGCATGGTGAGCGGCAGACGGGTCACCAGAGCCAAGAGTCCGGCGAAGATTGCTGCGACGATGACGGGCCAGGCATGGAAATGAGTCCAGTACGTCGCTCGCGGCTCATTCAGGTGAGGCGCGACGGTGGCGATGAGCACCAGCCAGGTCAAGCCGGCCAAGCCCAACACTGCGATCGAAACCCACCGCAAACGGCTCCACAAAGCAATACCTGCGGCAGCCACCAAAGGTAGGGCGATTGCCTGTTGAGGCCCGTCGGTCCAAGGTCCCTGGAACACCCAGCCCGTCAGCAACATAAAGACGCCCAGGGAAGCGCCGATCTCAGCGGAGATGCTGCGTGTGGCCTTCGACTTCAAGGCCCACATGGCCGCGGGGATCCCCAGGCCCACCAAAAGGAGCCCCGTGATTCCCTCCACGTGACGAGAGTCGAGGCGGTCAAAGTGAAGCAGACCTGCGCGGTAGGCGGTTGAGACATCGAGGGCGATCAGCGCCACGGTCAGCCCCCACACAGTCTCTCCGGAACCACGCAATCCGCGAGCGTTCAGTTGGTGGCCGAAGAAGGCGAACATCGAGGTGATGCCGACCATGATCGATGCCTTGATGATCAACGGGAGGAGTTGCCAGGTCACGGCGAGGAACAAACTCGCGGCCACGAAGAGGAAGACGCCTGCCACCAACAACACCATGGATTTACCGGTAGCCGCGGGCAGCTTGAAGCCACTGGGCTTGGTGCCAGGCATGGCAGGCGGGGGAGCGTAGCCGGGAATGGCAGAGCCAACTTGGCCAGCCGTCGCGACGACTGGGGGGAGCGCGCTTTGAGCGGCAGCTCGTTGATCGGCACGCATCTGATCGAGCAACTCGTCAGCTCGCAACAGCAGGCGCCACAATTCTGTGGCCTTTGGCCCGTTGAGAGACAGTCGACACGTTCCACAGACTCCGCCAGGGAGGACACGTCCGCGACAGTCAGGACAGACAGCTGGGTCTGCAAGTTTGCTCATGCACCCATCATCACTGATTGGCGGCGATGAGGGACGCGTGGCATGACTCAAACGCAGTGAGTATTAGTACTCAGTGGGACGGCTTTCGCGACGTCGTGGGGGCCGCCACCCGCGGGCCTTCGATGCCTTCGGCATCAAAACGTGCCTTGG
>CALMMO010000515.1 GCA_937868455.1 uncultured Marmoricola sp. | reverse complement strand
TCGGCTAGCGCACTGAACCCCACACCTCTAGAAGCCGCGTCCGCAGTGAGGCCAGGCTCCATAGCCACCAGAAGCCCGCCGAACCTTCTCCGCGATCCGGATCTGCTCAAGACGACTGTGCTGGTGGGGGTAGCCGGTGCCGCCGTAGCCGCGCCAGGTGCCCAAGGAGAATTGGAGTCCGCCGTAATAGCCGTTGCCGGTGTTGGCGGCCCAGTTGCCACCCGACTCGCACTGAGCGATCTTGTCCCACACTGTGTTGCCACTGGCGAAGTTGGTGAGTGCCTTGGTGCCGACCTTCACGATCGCGGCAACTGGCGCCTTCAGCACCGTCTTGGAGAGCACGATGCGCTTGGCGACCTTGCCGTTGCGGATCACGACCCGGTAGGTCACGTCTCGTAGGCCGTTAACCCCAGCCTTCACGGTCTTGGTTTCGCCTTTGAACATCGTGGCGTCGGGCCGCTGGAGGGTCTTGTAGGCGACCACTTCGCGCGGCTTGTGGAGTTCTTTGAAGTCGATCTGGGTGAACGTGATCTTTTGCCCGGCGAACACTGCAGTGCTCAGCGCTGGGGTCACGATGTCGTTCTCATCGGGGCTCACTCCCAGGCTCGTCAAGACATCGCCGACAGTGAGCGCGGCGATCTTGCGGGTGGCACGTGGGTCAGCGGCAATTTTGACCTTCACCACCTTCGGGGTGGCGATCTGGACGGCCAATCCATCGCGTCCGATGCTCGCTGATCGGCTCACCGAGACCGCCGCGTTGTCAGCGTGGATCCCCAGGGCTTCCAGCGCGGCAGCGACTGTGGTCTCCGTGGTCCAACTCGTGGTGACTTTGCCATCGAGAGTGATGGTCATGGGGCGAGCGAACGCAACGCTGATCGCCGATCCATCGTGCACAGCAGCCGACGGTGAAGGCACGACCACGTCACGTGGACCGACTTTGACCCCGGCGCTTCGCAGCACCGCGCTGACCGAGTCACCCATGGTGGTGACTTGTCGAGATTTGCCATCGATGCTCAGCGTGACTGTGCTTGCCAGAGCTGACCAGGTCACCATCCCGGCCAGGAGTGCCGTCACCACACCAAGCGCAGCGCCAGCTTTTTGCTTGCGGGTCAAAGAACCAATACGTGCGCGCACAAAACTCCGAATCCGTGTGCTCTCCAGCTCGCAGGGATAACGGGCGTCCATCGCATGACGCACCTCACTGTTGCTGGCTTTCAGCCCTCGACGTTACGTGTTTGTGACCAAAGGGGCAAACTCGGGCCAATCGCCGCCGTAGGCCGCGAAGGTGTTTGCCTGCACCTGCTCGCACAGTCCAGCAAGGTCTTCACCACGAGTTTCGGCCATAAATCTCATCGTGATCGGGACCAGATAGGAAGCATTGGGACGCCCGCGGAAAGGCATCGGGGTGAGGTACGGCGCATCGGTCTCGACCAGCACCCGATCTGCCGGCGTCGCAACCAACGCCTCTCGCAAGTCGTGGTTGTTCTTAAACGTCACAGGTCCGGCGAACGACAGGTGAGCACCCCTGGCAACACAACGGCTGGCAAACTCAGCGTCCCCAGAAAAACAGTGCATCACCCAACGTGCAGGCGCCCCGACTTCGTCAATGACAGCCAAGACGTCGTCGTGGGAATCGCGATCGTGAATCACGAGCGTCTTGTCGAGCCGCTTGGCCATTTCGATGTGGGCTTTGAACGACGTCCACTGTGCCGCGCGGCCTTCAATGCCCGTGCGGAAATAGTCCAGCCCGGTCTCGCCGATTGCTCGCACCTGCGGTGATTGGGCCAGCCCTTCGATGTCGCCCAAGGCCTGGTCGAGCATCCCCTGCTCCGCTAGCCGCGGCGCCTCGTTGGGGTGCAACGCCACTGCCGCCACGACGCTTGGATAACGAGTCGCAGCCTCCACTGCCCATCTGGCACCAGGCAGGTCACAACCCACTTGGACGATCCGAGTCACCCCAACGGCTGCGGCCGCGGCCAACGCCTGCGGAGTTGAGAACCATTCACCGTCTGGGCCATCGGCGATGTCAAGGTGACAGTGGTTGTCGACGACCGGCACAGGCAGGGGTTCGGGGGCCTCTGGGCGAGGCTTTCCGCCTCCGTGTCGGGCACGAGTTGGTTGCTCGGTCATTTGGATCCTGCCTGGTTGGGGTGCGCGTGGGCTGCATCAAACACGACGCGCTTGGGGGCGCCGGTTCGTCGTACGACATCAGCGATGGCGTCCTTACGGGACATTCCGGTGGCCTGTGCAGCCGCCACCAGTTCGGCTAGCTGGGCTGGATCAGTCAACGTCACTGGGACCGCGCCGGCGATGACGATGGTGACCTCGCCTCTCACGCGCTCTGCCGCCCACTCAACGAGCTCCGACAGCGGCCCGCGGCGTACTTCCTCATGGGTCTTGGTCAACTCTCGGCACACTGCGCCACGTCGATCAGCACCGAAAGCCAGCGCCATGGCGGCCAGCGCCGCATGCGTACGGTGGGGCGCTTCAAAGAACACCATCGTGCGCTGCTCCTGCGCCAAAGCATCCAGCGCACGGCGACGCTCGCCATCCTTGCGAGGCAAGAACCCCTCGAAGCAGAACCGATCAACCGGCAACCCAGAGATGGCGAGCGCCGTGAGGACCGCCGACGGCCCAGGGATCACTGTTACCTGGATCTGCGCACTCACCGCTGCTGCCACGAGCCGATAGCCCGGGTCTGAGACCGATGGCATCCCCGCATCTGTCACCAACACGATGGTCGAACCGGACTCCAGCGACGTCACGAGTTCGGGTGTGCGCGAGGCCTCGTTGCCCTCGAAGTACGACACCACCTTGCCTTGCGGCGAGACACCCAAGTCAGTGAGCAGCCGCCGCAGCCTCCGGGTGTCTTCGGCAGCGATCACATCTGCTGTGGCCAACACCTGGGCAAGCCTCGGCGGGGCGTCACCGACCTGCCCAATGGGCGTGGCAGCAAGCACGAGCAACCCTGATGTCATGGGGCAATGCTGACACCTTCACCGACTCCTCAGTGCTAGCTCGTAGCCTGTGCGAGTGATCGAAGCCACCAACACGCTCACCGAGCCACTGTCTCGGCGTGCCGACGGGCGGCACTTCCCCGGTCTTCAACGCCGCAGTCGAGCTGCGATTCGGTCCTCTGACCCTCTCGTTGGCTGGGTCATCACTATCGCAATCACCTCACTGGCCGGCATCTTGCGATTCGTCCACTTGGGTCGCCCCAACTCGTTCTTGTTCGACGAGACGTACTACGCCAAGCAAGCCTGGTCGCTGATCCACCACGGTTATGCGCAGTCGTACGTCGATGGCGCGAACGCCAAGATTCTCGACGGCAATTGGAACTCCAACCTCTGGACCGGCGACCCCGAGATGATCGTCCACCCCGAGGTCGGCAAATGGCTCATCGGTGCCGGTGAAGCCCTCTTTGGGTTCACTCCCTTCGGTTGGCGCTTCGCCTCTGCCGTGGCCGGAACCTTGATGGTCTTCGTGATGATCCGACTGGCCCGACGGCTCACCGGCTCCAATGTGCTTGGCGGCATCGCGGGACTGCTCATGTGTTTCGACGGGCTTCAACTCGTGCTCTCCCGACTGGCCCTGCTCGACATCTTTGAGGCCTTCTTCATCGTGTGCGCGGTCTCGGCGCTGGTGGCCGATCGCGATTGGGGCCGCGAACGACTCGCCACCCGGGCCTGGCGCGGGTCGTTTGGCCCAACTCTGTGGTGGCGACCCTGGCGAGTGCTTGCTGGGGTGTGGCTGGGTCTGGCGGTGAGCACCAAATGGAGCGCGCTTTACATCATCGCTGCCTTCGGTCTGCTGACGTGGGCCTGGGACTCGGGAGCTCGCAGACGGCTGGGCATCACATCGGCTTGGCGCAAGGCGATGCTGGTGGATGCCGTCCCCGCGTTTGGCTGGTTGGTCGTCGTACCAGCGTTGATCTATGTCGCGAGTTGGACTGGGTGGCTGGCTCACGCGAAGGTCTTCGAGCAGGCCTTCAATCACACGCAGTACGGCCCCTATTGGGGCAACTACATCCGTCACGATGCTCACGGGTTCTTTGCCGAAACTTGGCAATCGCTGAGGTCCCTGTGGCACTACCACCACGACGTTTTTGCCTTCCACACCAAGTTCCTCGATGACGCCACTCACACCTACCAGTCGAAACCCTGGGGTTGGCTGCTCCAGCAACGCCCAGTCGGCGTTGATGCCCAACTC
>CALMMO010000514.1 GCA_937868455.1 uncultured Marmoricola sp. | reverse complement strand
CTTTGCGCCAACTGGCGTGTCGATAAGGTGGCGTTTTGCCGTGTCCTGTGGATCGATCCTGACGGCTCGGTGGCGTTGGTCCCTGAATCGCGTCGGCGGACGTCGGATAGTAAACAGCCGTCGGTGTCGTGGACGCGTAGTTGTGATCCGCTGGTGGTGAGGGTGTAGGTGTAGGTGGTGGTGCGGGTTTCGATGATGATTTCGTCGCCGGGTTGCAGTTGGGCCATGTTGCGCAGTGGTTCGATGTGGGTGACTCGGTGGCCTGCGATGGCGAAGTTTCCTTTGTCTCCTGGTTGGAGGTTGGGTGAGGAGAGACCGAAGCCGTCTTTGAGTGCTTCGTCGTCATCGGTGGTCATCAACGGTATTTGTTTAACGTCTAGGGCGGGGATGGAGACCAGTGCGGAGGCTTGTCCGTGGCTGGTGGGGATAGGTGTGTCTGATCCTTTTTCCCATTGGGTTGTCATGGTGTGGCTGGTGGCTTCGGCTTGGCTTTTCGCGACGATGACGGTCCCGATCCGCATCCATAACTCCCAAGACACCCCTGCGGTACCGGCGATCAGAAGTGCCCAGATCAGCAGTGTGTACAACGTGCTGGTCCGGCTGCGCCTGCGCCTGCGCGATTGTGGGGGGCCGCTGAGGGGGGGCTCGATCAGATCCAAAGCAGCACTCATTACCCCAGCCCCCTTGTTTGTTGCCTCACTCAATGTATAGACGGATGCCCGAACGGTCTATGACGCAGGAATGTACATTTGCTTTTGGTTTTATGCAAAATCCTTCGGTGTGTGTCTTTGATCGATACACACACCGAGATCCCCGCCGATTCGTGCTCAGCGTCGATGAGAAGTCCCAGATCTCCAAGCGTTGGACCGGACGATGCCGGTGCTTCCGATGCAGCCCGGGCTGGTGGAGCGCCGCTCCCACGATTATGTCCGGCATGGCACCAGCACCTTGTTCGCCGCCTTGGAGATCGCCACCGGGCAGGTCACCGCCGCCCTGTGCGTCAGGCTCGAGGTATGACGATGACGTTGGCTGATAACGACCCGGCTGGTCTGGGGCAGCGTGGTGCGGTTCTGCGTCGGGAGTGTTTGTACGCCTCCCATATCAGTGAGTGGCGTAAGAGTGCGCAGGCTGGTGTGGTGAGTGCGTTGGGGTCCTAGGCTTCTTGATCGGCGGGATCGGGGGATCGTTCAACTTCGGCCCGCAGCAGCGGTGATCAACCCGGCTTAGATATTGACTAGGGCGGGTTGAGCAACACGCCGACCAGCGCGGCGTGCTGGTCTGGATCGGTACGGCGTGTTCGGGGTGTGGGGTGGCTGGTGGTTTGAACCGGGGCAGTGCCCACGGGTGTGGGGGTTGATGGCAACGGAGTTCCTGGCGTGGGGCGGTGAAACGGAGTTGCGAAACGCCGCAGCAAATGCCAACCCCAAGGCGATATCGCTACCTAGGGTTAGGTGTTATGGCTGATCCTCGACGACCTAAGGGCTCCGTAGAGATCCGTCAGATGTTGTTTCGGTTGACGGCGCAGACACGTGAGTTGATCACGATCGCCGCTCGTGCGCATGGAATGTCGCGCAGTGCGTTCATGGATGCGTTTATCGCGACGATCACTCTCAGTGAGGACGGGCTCATCGAGGGTGTGCCAGTGATGGCGAAGAATGATGAGGAGTTGCCTTTGTCTGAGGCTTCTTAAACAGAAAGACCGCCCTTGCTGGGGCGGTCTTTCTCAAAGTCTTGCGGGGATCAAGCCGACGAACTTGGCCCCGCTAATCCAAAACCCTGACTTCCATTTCAGGAGGCTTTGTGCTGTCCAGCATACAGGCGCGGTTTGTGCCGCGCAAACGCTTCGCTCCCCCGCGTGTTGTTGCTTGTGGCAACGGCCGCGAGGGGCTATTCGACTCTTTAGCGACCTCTGAGCGTGCTGCTGGCTTGTGCAGTGCGTGTCCAGCGCTGGATGAGTGTCTTATCACTGCCCTTTCGCTCGACGGAGCGCGGCGTGCTGGTCTGGATCGGTATGGCGTATTCGGGTGATTTGCGCCCCGAGCCTGGCTTGAACGACGTCACAGCGGGCCCCTTCGGCATAGGCATCGACGAGTACGTCGAAGTCCTCTCGTTCAGAGAGCGCCAGATAGCCCACATCCGCGCCGAGTGGGGCCAACCCGAAGGCTCCCCAATCGACTGCAATCACATCGTCGTCTCGTCTTCCGCGCAGATTGGCAGGGGTGGCATCGCCGTGGCTGGGCACCTGGGGCAACCCGTCAAGACTCGCCAAATGATGGCTTCGCCGCTGCCAGAGGCGATCGGCGACATCGGCAATCGTGGTGCGCTCCAGGGTGTGCCAGCCCCCGTTGTGCTCGGTGAATCGCAGTCGTTGGGCCAGCACCTGACGGCTCGACCATGGGCGCTCCCCCACCGTGCATTTAGCAAACCGACCCAGCGCCTGGGCACGGAATGGTCCAGTCAAATCCACCTGGTCCACGGGTGCCTGCCACACGACGACGCCCTCGTCGTCTTCGTCCACGCGCAGTACTTCCGGCGCGCGCAGACCCGATGTCTGGTGAAGCACGTCGTCCAACGCGACGTCTGCTTCTCGACGCCAGTAGCCGAAATGATGCGGGTCGCTTCGTGCTGCGGGGTCACCGGGCACGGGACGGCTCAGTCGTTTCACGACCCACGAAGCACCAGCCCCCTGGGCCAGCCACAACCTCGAGCCTGAGCGACCCTGGGGCCCGAACTCAACCCAGCCAGGATCAGGGCTCCAGGACACCTGGCCGCTCGCGACGACGTCGTCATCCCACATGAGGGTCCTGTTCGCAGGGTGTGTTTAGGCGTTGACGACGATCATCTTCGCACTCAATGCGCTCACAATTGCGGATTCGAGCACCGCTCGCCGCGGATCAGGTACGACGAGCCAATCATCGACGACCTCCCAGTGGCCCTCTCCTACGACTGACCGCACTGCTTCGCGATCTCCACCAACGACGATCGGTAGGTGCTTAGGGATCAGCCTTTCGGCGTGCTCTCGAGCCGCGTCATAGGCAGCCTGGGCTTGATTGTCGCGTCGACGGGCGAAGCGCTGTTGGCTTTGACCTCCGGCTTTGCTGCGCCCTTGAACGTGTCGCTGGCCCACCTTGGATGCCACAAGCGTTTCGGACTCTAAGCGGGCCACCGCGAAGCCGCCTTTGCGAACCAGCACGACTCCCCAGTCTTGAGGGGCGCTGGAGCACTGCAGAAAGGCCTCCACTGTGGGAGATCCACTAAAGACCCGACCAAAGGGCAACCTCAGGTGGAACGTGGATCCGTCGGCAGCCACACCTTCCAACGCCCCACCATTAGCAACCAACTGCACCTGACCATGACGAGTCGTGAACCCATCAACCCAGGCCGGGAGCCTGGCTGGCGGCAAGCGCAGCTCCTTGCGGTCCATCGTTAGACGTTGTAGCCCAAAGCGCGCAGCATCTCGCGTCCGTCGTCGGTGATCTTGTCGGGACCCCACGGCGGCATCCAGACCCAGTTGATCGTCACGTCGCTGACTAAGCCCTCGAGGGCTCCTCGCGTCTGATCCTCGATCACATCGGTGAGAGGACAGGCTGCCGAGGTCAGGGTCATGTCGAGCACGCAGTCGCTGGCCTCGTCGAGGTGCACGTCATACACCAAACCAAGGTCGACCACGTTGATGCCGAGCTCGGGGTCAACGACATCCTTCATCGCTTCGAACACGTCATCTTTGGTCGTCTTTGTTGCGACTCCAGACAGGTCCACCTGTGGCAGGTCGTCGTTCATTTGGTGCCTCCTAGAGCTTGGGCCGTGGCGTCCTTCCAGGCCATCCACGGCAAGAGCGCGCACTTGACGCGCGCAGGGAACTTGGCGACGCCGGCAAAGGCGACACCGTCTTCGAGAACGTCTTCGTCGGGCACGACTTGACCCTTGCCCTGCATGAGCTCGAGGAAGCTGCCATGCACAGCGAGATCGGCGTCGATGCTGTTGCCAATCAACAGTTCAGTCATGACTGAGGCGGCCGCTTGGCTAATCGAGCAGCCCTCAGCGGAGTACGACACATCGGCGACCTGGTCGCCCTCAAGGTGCACGCGCAACGTGATCTCATCGCCGCACGAGGGATTGACGTGATGCACTTCGGCTTCGTAAGGCTCGCGCAGTCCGCTGTTTTGAGGGTGCTTGTAGTGGTCCAAGATGATCTCTTGGTACATCGCGTTCAAGTCGGCGTTCATCAGGCCACCTTGAAGTAGGACTTGGTGAACTCCAAGGCGTCGACGAGTGCGTCGATCTCCTCGGGCCGGGTGTAGAGGTAAGACGAGGCGCGAGTGGAACTTTGCACGCCAAATCTCTGGTGCACAGGCGTCGCGCAGTGATGTCCTGCGCGCACCGCCACCCCGCGTGAGTCGAGCAACTGAGCCACGTCGTGCGGGTGCACTCCAGCTAGTTCGAAGCTCACCGCTCCGCCTCGCTGGGTTGCAGTCTGTGGGCCAAGCACCGTGAGTCCGCCGACCGTTGCCAGTCCTTGCAGCATGTAGTCAGTGATGGCTTGCTCGTGGGCGTGGATCTTGTCCATCCCGATGCCTTGCAGGTAAGTGAGAGCTGCTCCCAGACCAATCGCCTCCGCGATCGGGGGTGTGCCCGCCTCGAACCGGTGCGGAGCCGCTGCGTACGTCGAGCGCTCCATCGTCACGGTTTCGATCATCTCGCCCCCGCCCAGGAACGGTGGCAGCGCGTTGAGAAGCGCTTCGCGGCCCCACAACACCCCAATGCCAGTGGGTCCCACGCATTTGTGTCCGGTGAACGCGACCAGGTCAGCGCCCAAACTGGAGACGTCGACGGGCATCATGGGCGCGGCCTGTGATGCGTCAACCACGACCAGGGCGCCGACTTCGTGCGCCCGAGCGGCAATCTCAGCTACCGGGTTGATGGTGCCAAGCATGTTGGACACCCAGGTCAAGGCCACGACCTTCGTGTTGGGCGTGATGACCTCGTCGATGGAGCTGAGGTCAAGTTGGCCTTCATCGGTGAGGCCAAACCACGCCAACTCGGCGTCGCGCCGTTGGGTCAGCAACTGCCAGGGCACGATGTTGGCGTGGTGCTCCATCTCGGTGATGACGACTCGATCGCCACGACGTACTGCAAGATCGGAGTCAGCCCAGGTCAACGTCTGAGCCGCCAGGTTGAGGGCCTCCGAGGCGTTCTTGGTGAAAATCACTTCGTTGCGTGAAGGCGCCTTAATGAACCCAGCGACCACGTCGCGCGCAGCCTCGAATGCCTCGCTGGCCTCGGCACCTAGCTCATGCATCGCCCGAGCGACGTTGGCATTGTGGTGAGCCAGGTGGTCTGCCATAGCGTCAATGACCACCTGCGGCTTTTGCGAGGTGTTTGCCGAGTCGAGATAGACCAATCGTTGGCCGCCAGCCACCTGGCGGCTCAAGATCGGGAAGTCGTCTCGCAGCGACTCCGGAAGCAAACCTGGGAGCATGACTCAGGCGTTCACGTAACGGTCGTAGCCCTCGGCCTCGAG
>CALMMO010000513.1 GCA_937868455.1 uncultured Marmoricola sp. | reverse complement strand
CGCAACAAACTCCCGCAAACAAGGCGCTGGGCTAGTGGGTCGACTCTCGACACCTCGCTAAACCGGGCTGCACCAAATGTCCAATTCCGCGTGCGGAAAGGCCACCCATATTGGCTCGGTCACGATGAACTGGGCCTGGAAGGGTCGCCGTTGCACACGCTGGCCTATTACCGGCGCAGAACGGGCTCACTGTTGGTATCACCGCAAATCGGAGCCGATTTTCGTCAACGTTGCCACGCACTCGACGTGATGGGTCATGGGGAACAAGTCGAAGGCCCTGAGGTTGCTGAGGTGGTAGCCATGTGTGGCATAAAGCGCGACGTCACGGGCTAACGAAGCCGGGTCACACGCCACATGCACCACACGACGTGGGCTGCGCGCACAGATCTCCTCGATCACGCGGGCTTTAGCACCCGCCCTCGGCGGGTCGAGTACGACGACATCCACCTGCTCGGGGGCATCGGTGAGCCAACGAGCCACGTCATCGGTGATGACCTCCACGGGCAAACCGGCCAGGTTGAGCTCAGCAGCCTTAGTCGCATCGCTGGCCCCTTCAACGGCGTGCACGCTGCCTGCACCTGCCTCGGCCAGGAACCGGGCAAAGAGTCCAACCCCAGAGTAGAGATCGAAGACCACGTCGTCGGCTTGCACCTGGGCCGCGGCCAACACCGCGCTAGTCAGGACCTCGGGAGCCGACTTGTGCCGCTGCCAGAACCCATCTGTGGGCACCTTGAAGGTCACCCCGCGTACCTGGGAGTCAATGCTGCCGGACGCTCCTGGTTGCGCCTGTGGGGTCGCAATCAGACACTCGTCGACCTCAACCAGGTCATGGCTGCGATGCTTGCGCAGTCCAAAACCCGTGCGGGTGGGCACATAGGTGACCTGGGTTCGCCAGCCAAGACCGGTCTCATCGACTGCCTCGACTTCAACGTCCCAATCAAGTTTGGCCAACCGCCGAAGTTGCTCCATGGAGACATGGGCCTTGAGTTGGCGCTGGGCCGAGAGGGACACGTGCTGGAAGTCGCAGCCCCCACATCCTCCGGCTCCTGAGAACTCGCAGGGCGCCACCACACGATCGGGTGAGGGCTCCAGCACCTCGATGGCATCTGCTCGCCAGAACTTGTCACCCTCGGTACCTTCGGTGACCTCCGCAACGACTCGCTCACCTGGCAGGGAGTGCCGAACGAACACCACGCGGCCCTCATCTGATCGCGCGACCGTAAAGCCCCCGTGTCCAATGGGGCCACAGGTGAGTTGGAGCAACTGCCCCACACACGATTCGCCCCGGCTGTGGCGTGGTCGAGTGCGTCTTCGCGACGCACTCATTCTGGGGGCACTCACTCTGGACGCACCCGTCCGCGGCGTACATCTCCTGGCATCAGGCGGTCCATCTCCCACTCATCGCGAGCCAAGGCAATCTCCGAGGATCGCAGTTGGTAAGGCACGGCGATGACCATGACCCCGGGGCTAAAGAGCAGACGGGTCTTCAGGCGAAGTGCGGTCTGGTTGTGCAGGAGTTGCTCCCACCAGCGGCCCACGACGTACTCAGGCACATAGACCGCCACCACACCGCGGGGGCTGGCCTCTTGGATCGAGGCTGCGTATTGCACGATGGGGCGCACAATCTCGCGGTACGGCGAGTAGAGGACCTTCAGCGGCACCTCGATACCGGCGTTGTCCCACTCCTCCATCAACTTATCCGTCGACTCAGAATCGGTGTCGACCAGCACTGCTTCGAGAATGTTGGGACGCGCTGCCTTGGCATAGGCCAACGCCCGCAACGTGGGTTTGTGCAACTTGGAGACCAGCAAGATCGCGTGCACGCGGGTCGGCAACACCGGATCGAAGTGGGTGACCTTCAGTTCCTCGGCGACGTGGTCGTAGTGGCGACGAATGGCTTGCATGATGAGATAGAAGATTCCCATGGCCAAGATGGCGATCCAGGCACCCTCGAGGAACTTCGTCATCAACACGATCACGAACACAACCGCTGTCATCGCCAGACCAAACGAGTTGATCGCCCGTGACCGGATCATGTGGCGTCGCTGCGCTGGGTCGGCTTCGGTCTTCAAATGGCGGGTCCAGTGCCGGATCATGCCGAGTTGGGAGAGGTTGAACGAGACGAACACGCCCACGATGTAAAGCTGGATCAACCGGGTGACTTCGGCGTTGAAAGCCACAATCAACACGATCGCGAAGAACGCCAGCATCACGATGCCGTTTGAGTAGGCAAGCCGGTCTCCGCGCGAACCAAGCGCGCGAGGCATATAGCCGTCTTGAGCCAAGATCGAACCCAACACTGGGAAGCCGTTGAAGGCAGTGTTGGCGGCCAGCACCAAGATGATGCCGGTCATGGCAACGACGAAGTAGAACC
>CALMMO010000512.1 GCA_937868455.1 uncultured Marmoricola sp. | reverse complement strand
AGCGCCACATCCCTGGGGCTCACTACGTCGATCTCGACACGGCACTGGCCGCACCTCCTGATGATCGAGGCAGACACCCGCTGCCTGACGTGGCCACATTTGAAGCTGCGATGCGGGCTGCGGGAGTGTGCAACAACGTGCCGGTCGTGGTCTATGACGACTGGTCTGGGCGTGCCGCCGCACGGTGTTGGTGGCTGCTTCGATGGGCTGGGCACACCAATGTACGGGTGCTTGACGGCGGCTTGGGCGCCTGGAGCGGAGAGGTCGCTCAGGGCTCGTCACCAACAGCGCCGGGAGACTTTGTGGCCAGACCTGGTGCGATGGCGCAGGTTGGCGCCGAGGACGTCTTGGCGCAATCGTTCTTGATTGACGCTCGTGCACCCTCTCGATTTAGCGGGGATGAGGAGCCAGTTGATCCGGTGGCCGGACACATCCCTGGCGCCTTGAATCGTCCAACAGATGACAACCTGACGCCTGAGGGCACATTCAAGCCTGCTGCCGAGTTGGCCCGCCTCTATGAAGGGCTTGAGGGAGCAACCGTCTACTGCGGTTCGGGGGTAACGGCATGCCACGACCTGTTGGCGATGGAAGTCGCAGGCATCGCGGGAAAGCTGTTCGCGCCGAGTTGGAGCGGATGGATCACGGATCGTTCACGACCGATCGAGCGCGGTGCTTAAGGTGCTCGAATCTCGGCTCAATCCTGGGGGCCACCGAACATGATTTCGTCCCAACTCGGCACCGAGGAGCGGCCCTTGCGCCGACTACGCGGAGGGTCGGGTTGGATCAGTTCCGGCTCAGGGGTGGCTTCTTCGACGACTGGGGGCGCAGGGGCGATCGTGGGCTCTGGTGCGCTCACGACTGGACTGGTGCCAATCCAGTCAGCATCTGCGTGAACTAAATCAATGGCGTCGTCGCCGAGCACGGCAACTTCGGCATGGGTAATGGCATCAAAGTGACCATCACCGACAAGCCAACGAGCCTCGTCAGAGTCAGGGACCACGAATCGGCCACGAACATCGAAGGTGAACTCTGCTCGGCGCTCACGACCGTGGTCATAAGTGCCTACCAAAGCCCACTTGCCGTCGGCTCTGCGCCAGGCATCCCAGGTGATCGCGGTCTCCGGATCGAGGCCGGCCTCGCGCAGTCGTAGTTCGGTTGAGACACCCAGCGTGCGTTCGGTGGTTTCGGGATCGCTCGCGCGTCGTCGTACTGACGCAGTCAGGGCGGTGGAGGCGATGTGCTCGCGCTCGGCGAGCACGGGGGAGGCGTACACCATGACCCGATCAACGCTGGTGCCGGCGACGTCCGCTACATGCTCGACAGACTCGCCAGCACGGATGCGCTGTTGGATGTCACGCGGACGGAGGGCGCTTTCGGTGGGGCCGCTGGTCATGGGCGTCTCCACTTTCTGCTCACTGTGCGAAGTTTGGCTGGGTTGGGTCGGACTGGGATGAGTCTGACTGTGCTGTGTTTGAAGTTGCTGGCCCAACGGAATGGTGTATTCGTTGCCGTCGCCGTCGATAACTACCAAATGCGAGTGGTCACGAGAAATGCGAAGCGGGGTGAGTTCGGCACCCGCCTCGGGCAGGCGTGCTGCGTCCGAGACGGCGTTCACCAGAGATCCTGGGTCCGAGAAGCACGGCTCATGGGCAAACCCTAAACGCGCTCCAGGTCGGATCGGTGGATCTTCGTCGCGTGGCGCGCACCCTTACGATGAGCCACCGCCCGGGAAAGGAGCGTTCAGCGTGGGTATCTGGATCGATCCGCCCGACACCGCGGCCCATGGCCGGGTCTGGTCCCATCTCATCAGCGATAGCTCCACCGATGAGTTGCACTCCTTCGCTGCTGGTGTCGGCATCCCGCGGCGCGGCTTTGATGGGGACCATTACGACGTTCCCGGGCAGTGGTACGACGCCATGATCGAGGCAGGCGCCCAGCCGGCAAGTGCCGCCGATCTGGTCCGCAAACTGCACCACGCAGGTTTGAGATTGCGAAAACGCAAAGGCGAGCACGGCATCGCAGTTGTGCCCCGTGTGGTGTTCGCCGACCAAGGCGTCGCCGATGTCGACCTCATCGCCTCTAGCCAGTTGGCCATCGAGGCGAGGGTCTTTTGCGCCACGGTCTTTGTCCAAGACCCCGCAGGCGACTTCGTGGTCGTCTTCAGCCACCGACGCAACGAGTGGGGTCCGCCAGGAGGTTGGCGCGAAGGTGATGAGGCCCCCCTGGCCACTGCAGTCCGCGAAACGCTCGAAGAAACCGGACTCGTGCTTCGCCCCGAGGCCGTTGTCCCGATTGGTTACGAGCGCTTCCGCAACCGCTCCGGAGGGCACTTGTGGCACCCGACCGGTGATCTGATGCAGGTCTTCGGTGCACGGCTCGACTCAGTGCGGCTCGCGCTCATTGATGACGATGACGGCATTGGTGGTGTCGAGTGGGTGAGGTTCACCCAGTTCCGTGAACGGTGTGGGGAGTTGTTCTGGTGGCCGTTGGCTGAGCACCTCTTTGGGGCGCCGCTTGAGGGGTGAAGTTTCACCGGGTACCCGGTGAAACTTGCGCTTCCCCTGTGAAACTTCA
>CALMMO010000511.1 GCA_937868455.1 uncultured Marmoricola sp. | reverse complement strand
ACGTGAGGACCAAACCAGTCCGATGTCGAGGCGCGCTTCTGGGTTGGTGAGGCGGATCAGTCGCTCCGTCGTACGTCGGCTCTGAATCTCGGCCTGAGCCAACGGCACCACCGCAACCCCTAACCCTGCCGCGACGAATCCCCGCATCACCGGCACGTCCTCACCTTCGAACGCCACGTGTGGGCTGAAACCCGAGTTCAGACACAACTGCATCGTCACCGCCCGCATTTGCCAGTCGTTCGGCACCATAATGAACGGCTCATCCGCCGCCTCGGCCAGATCGACGCTCTCGCGGGTGGCGAAGCGATGATTGGGGGGTACGGCGAGCCCGAGCGGCAACTCCAACAGCGCCTCGCGCACCAACTCCGTGGTCGGCGGGGGCTGCGAGGTGAAAGCCATATCGATGCGGCCATTGAGCAAGGTGCCCCAACTGTGCGCCTCATGGGTTTGGGTCAGCCGAAATCGAACCCGCGGATATTGCCGCTTGAAACCAGCGATGATCCCGGGCACCAACCATGTGCCGAGCATCGTCTCGAAGGCCACGCTCACCGTGCCGGTCGAGGGGTCCAGCAACTCTGCGACCGCACCGATGCCGTCGTCGAGATGATGGATGGATTGCTCGATGTGGGTGCGGAAGATCTGACCCGCCTCTGTTAGGCGCAAGACCCGTCCCGACTTGGCTAACAACGGGGTACCCACCTGCTCATCGAGCTTCGCCAGGGCTCGCGAAACCGCAGGTTGGCTCACCAGATGGAGGTCAGCAACCTCGGTCACCGTCACCCCGTCTGCCACCTGCAAGAACCAGCGCAAGACCTCGGTTTCCACGTGTCCCCAATCCATGCGTTTTGCTTATATACAAGTGTAGTTCTGGTTATTGGACGTATGTAAAGAGCTAGCTCACAATTGACTCATGACCACCGCACTGAACTTGGTACACCGCCTTCGCGACGAACTCGCCGACCGCCGTGCCTCCCACCAAGCACATGCCGCCATGCACCGCGAACTGGCCACCTACACCAGCTCCCGCGACATCGACGACCTGCTTGACCTGATTGGCACCGACCACAATCACACCGCCGACGCCATGCGCGACGTGTTAGCTCACAACCGCTACCGCGTTGCGATGCACCGCGCTTCGTGATTTCTGCCGCCTGTAAAAGTCACAAGTAAACCTGTGACTTTGATGCTTTGCGGGGGAGATCCCCCACGCAAAGCGTCAAACATCCGGGCAAAGCACACCTTCGACTCGCGCGTTAGCGCGAGTCGAACTGCTTTTTGGAACGTGGCCCACCGAGAAGACTCTCAAGCGGTGCCCGCTGAAGAGCAAGGTCGTGAGGGAGAAGTCCGTCGCAGCACTGATCCGGTCGACGTACCGGCCCTCCCTTTGCGTGGCAGTTATCCGCTTTGCGGGGGAGATCCTCCCCGCAAAGCGACA
>CALMMO010000510.1 GCA_937868455.1 uncultured Marmoricola sp. | reverse complement strand
GTGGACACATCACTGGCATGCTCTGCTCCATGGCAACTGCACTCATCACCGGCCCGACGGCCGGCATCGGCTCCTCTTTCGCTCGCCAACTCGCCGAGAGGGGCTACGACTTGGTCCTGGTTGCCCGAGACCAAACCCGACTCAACGCCACCGCCGGTGAGTTGCGTGGGACGTACGGCGTGAGCGTCGAGGTCATGCCCGCTGACCTAGCCGATCGCACCCAACTTGCTCAAGTTGAATCCCGGCTTGCGGCGGGTGGCATCGACATGTTGGTGAGCAATGCTGGATTTGGGCTGAAGAAGCCGTTCCTGGCAAATTCGGTGGAAGATGAGCAGGCGATGCACGACGTACTCGTGGTCGCCGTCATGCGTTTGATGCACGCAGCCCTTGGCCCCATGGTCGAGAGCGGTAGTGGGCAGATCATCAACGTCTCTAGCGTGGCGGGCTTCTTGCCGCGTGGGACGTACTCCGCAGCGAAGGCCTACGTCACCTCGCTGTCGCGGTGGGCGCATTCGGAGTACTCCGCCAAGGGTGTGAGTGTCATGGCACTGTGCCCTGGGTTTGTCGTCACCGAGTTCCACGAGCGGATGCAAGTCAGCCGCGGCTCCGCACCAGATTTCATGTGGCTCGACGCTGACCGCCTGGTACGCGACGCACTCAAAGACCTCGACTCCAACAAGGCCGTCTCGGTGCCATCACCCCTCTACAAGGGGATCGTTGCCGCGACGCGATTTGTGCCCTTCGAGGCTCTTCAAAGGTTGCAGTCCTTGGGGCGCAAGTAGCTCTCGCTTAACCCGGCAGTTGTGCGCTTTGCGGGGGAGATCTCCCCGGTCAAGCGCCAAAGTCACAGGTTTACTTGTGACTTTTCACGGGGTTACCAACCCGGGCTCCCACCAAACTCGAGCTCAACCGCGAGCGGACCAAGATCGCCCAGATCGCGCAACGCGCTCACCAACATCACCGCGGTCGAGGGGCGAGCTATGAGCCAAAGCCATCGCCCACCCCATTCACCAACGAAGGTGGCACGGCTCAACGGTTCATCAGCAGGCACGTCGACTTCCCACAGCGGCACGTGATGACCCTCGATGCCGACATGCATTGCTGGGGTGTTAGCGAACGCCTCACCTGGGTCGGAGTGCGTCAGCCCAGCAACACGAGCACCAAGGCCCACCAAAGGTTCCTCAACCACGATGGTGACGTCATAGTCTCCGTCGAGCGCATCAGCCCCGGTCAAGGTCAGGACGGTGGCAACGCATCGACCAGCCATCGCGCACCCCGTCGTACTGATCACAAAGTCAGGTAGCTCCGGGGCGTAGATCGGGACCTCGCCGCTGAGCCCAACCACCTCAGCGAACGCGTCATAGCCACTGCCGCGCTTCAAAATTGCTGCCCCCGGATGCCGAGAGCAGACACCTTCGGCAGTCGACGTAGAGCAGCAGGGGCACTCGTTGGTCAGAGTCACGGCTTAAGCATTCCATCGCTTGATGACCGGTGTCTCGCGTTCGTAGCCCAACACCGAAATCGTCGCCGTGTCCAGCCGGAAATGGCACCCTTGTGTCACATCGAGGTCCAGCCACCGAGCCGTCAAAGCGCGCAGAGAGTGACCGTGTCCGAAGATGAGCACTGGACCTGAGGCCCGTCGTACACGCGCGATGACACGATCACATCGAGTAGCGACCTCCTGTGAGGTCTCCCCGCCACTACAGGGGTGGGTCCACACGGTCCACGCTGGCACGGTCTCGCGGATAGTGGCTGTGGTCAGCCCTTCGTAGTCGCCGTAGTTCCACTCCACGAGGTCGGGATCCACTTCGGCGTCGGAGTACCCCGCCAATTGCGCCGTACGACGCGCGCGAATGCGCGGACTCGTCAACACCGCATCAAAAGGCCCGACCAAGTCCCCCGCCAACAAGCGCCCAACTTCTTCCCCGTGCGCGGTCAAAGGAACATCAGTAAAGGAGGTGTGTTTGCCGCTGGCGCTCCAGTCAGTTTCGCCGTGTCGGACAATCCAAACCTCGTTGCCACTTCCGCTACTCATGCCGGGGACTCTACGGTGGCCCGCATGCCCTTACGCCACTCTCGTGCCTCCGCAGCTGCGGCCTTCTTCGTCCAAGGGATGGTGTTCATCTCTTTGACCACCCGCCTACCGGTGACCCAGCGCACCTGGGATCTCTCGGAAACCGAGATGTCGATGATGATGCTGATGATGGTGTTGTTGGCCGGGGTTGGTTCGTTCGTAGCCGAGCAAGTGGCCAAACGGGTGAGCAGTGCCGGCGTACTCCGTGTCGGCCTCGTCGCCATTGCCGCCACCTTGCCGCTGATGGCGTTTGCCAACTCCCTCACGATGTTTCTGGCCGCTTTAGGCACGTACGGCGTCGCGCTCGGTGCGGTGGATGCCACCACCAACGCCCAGGCAGTTGCCGTTGAGCACCAATACGGACGACCGCTCCTCCCTTCGTTCTACGGCGCCTGGACTCTGGGCGGTTTGGTCGGCTCGGGGTGGGCGCTGATCTCACCAGGGCTGGGCGCGATGGGCTGGCTCAGCGTGATCGCACTCGCCGTAGGCCTAGGGGCACGCTTAATCAAGCGGGCACCCGTGATCGACCCCGATTCAGTCAAGGTGCCACTCAAGCCGTTGTTGCTCGTTGGTGCGGGATTGGTGCTCTTCTACATGGTCGACACTGCCGCGCAGACCTGGGGACCGACCTATTTGGGGCACACGCTGAACTCACCGACCCGACTGGTCGCACTCGCCACCTTCCCCTACCTGCTCGCCAGCGGCCTGATGCGGCTCTTGGGCGATCGGCTCGTTGAGAAGATGGGTGCCCCCCGAGTGCTCAAACTCGGTGCCGTTGCCTCAGCCCTCTCACTAGGCCTGATCGTGGTGGCACCCACCTGGCAGGTCGCGGTCATCGGCTTTACCGTGCTGGGCGCTAGCGCAGCCGTGATCGCCCCCTTGAGCTTCTCTGCGGCGGCACGTATCGCGGCGGGGTCCGGCGAAGCAGGCACCGATCGCGTCGATGCGGTGATCGCGCGCTTCAACCAGTTCAACTATTTGGGCGCGCTGCTCGGTTCGGTCGCGACCGGGCTCGTTGGAGCCAACTCACTTCGCTACGGCTTTGCCTTGCCGATGGTCTTGATCTTGTTGCTGATCCCGCTCGCACCAGCCTTCGCTGGGCAAGAGGACCGCTGACCTCAGGGGAACTCGATGTGGCTGCCCACGCCTGCGGCCATCGCACGGTCATAGACCAGGGCACTCAGAGCTACGTCATCCATGGCGAGTCCCATGTTGAGGAACATGCGGCGTCCAGTTGTGGGTACGGCGTACTCCCCCGCAACGACCTGAGCCAAATGCGTGACCGGCTCGGGGAAGTCGAAGAAGTACTTACGTCCTGCCACGGATCCGTATTGGCCTAGGTCATCGACGGAGTACATCGCTGCTTCATGGAAGGCGGAGGTCGCCATCGCGTCGTCGTAATCAACTGGCAGCAAGAGCGCATTGTCGTCGGTGTTGCGGCAATCGAGTTTGGGGTCAAGGGCCACAGTGATCGTGGTGATCACCAAGTCGGCGCCTTCGACGCAATCGGTGGGTGAGGTGGCCGCGCGAGTGACTCGATCCCCGGCCATGTCGAGCAGACGTTGGGTCGCCTCAGGGCTACGGTCGAACGCAACCACCTCGGTCAACTCGGGGTGCTCCTCCAAGGCCACCTCAAGGTGTCGACGGCCCTGAACTCCACATCCGACAATGGCCAGGCGCTTCTTGGCACCGGCAACGTGGCGCATCGTCACGCCACTGACTGCAGGCGTACGCATCTCGGTGATCCAGCCACCATCGATCAAAGCGATCGGGCGACCAGTTTCAGAGTCGTTGAGGATGACCACGCCATAGATGTAGGGCAGACCCTTAGCGTGGTTCTGCTCATAACCGGCTACCCACTTAATGCCGATCTTGTCGCTGCCACCGAGGTAGGCCGGCATGGCGTGGATGAACGCATCATCACGCGAAGCAACCTTGGGTTTCGGCGGGTTTTGCACCAGACCCTGGGCCTTCTCCTTGAAGGCTCCTTCAATGGAATCGATGATCTCTTTCCAGGTGAGACCAATGGCCTCAAGGTCGGCGCGGTTGAGCACAAGCATCTGGTTGGTGGACATGGTTTCACCATAGCCCTCGCGGGCCGACTCGTGTGGCGGATGCATGAGGAGAGCAGGTCAATTGGGTCCACTTCCCATGCAAAACTGACGCTTCCCATGTGAAACTTCACGTGGGAAGCGTCAGTTTCACCGGGTACCGGGTGAAACTTCACCCGCCGCAACGACTATTCGCGACCAGCCCAGTTCTTGTCGGCGACGGGAACAGGGCGCCCGGGCTGTTCGCCCCCACGAGCCTCGAGGTAATTGGCCTTGGGCACCATGACCTTGCGGCGGAAGATGCACACGACTTTGCCGTCTTGGTTGTAGCCGATGGTTTCGACGTAGACGACTCCGCGGTCGTCCTTGGAGGTTGACTCCCACTTGTCGAGCACGGTGGTTTCGCCATAAAGCGTGTCGCCGTGGAAGGTGGGGGCGACGTGACGCAGCGACTCGATTTCGAGGTTTGCGATCGCCTTGCCGGAGATGTCGGGCACTGACATGCCCAGCAGGATGGAGTAGACGTAGTTGCCGACCACGACGTTCTTGCCGAACTGGGTGGTTTCTTCGGCGTAGTTCACGTCGAGGTGCAAGGGGTGATGGTTCATGGTGAGCAGGCAAAACAGGTGGTCGTCGTACTCTGTGACCGTCTTGCCTGGCCAGTGTTTGTACGTCGCCCCGACCTCGAACTCCTCGTAGCTGCGTCCAAATTGCACGGGTGATCCTCCTGTGTCGATGTCTCACCCCATCTTGCCGGTTCTGGGGCACTCTGAGGTGTCCCAGATGCGTGCAGTTCGTCACGGCGCGGGTCACTCAGGCAATCTTCACATTGCCCGTCTAGGCTGGCACCCATGCGTTTTCTGCCTGGAAACACCTCCACCCCTTCCAGGCGCAAGCGTTTTGTCACCGCGGTGTTGGCCCTGCTGGTCACGCTGATCTGGGCGATCATCGCCAACTACGGGCTTGATGTGGCGACCTGGGCGGTCGGCGGGGCTAATCCCTGGGTGAATCCGTGGCTAGCCAAACCCATCGTCCTCAATGTGCTGGTGGTCTGGCTTGCGATCCTGCTGGTCCT
>CALMMO010000509.1 GCA_937868455.1 uncultured Marmoricola sp. | reverse complement strand
CATCGGTGAGTTGGAAGAGGCAGCCAGTGGCTTGATGTCACTGAGCCGTCATCCTGACCCGGCCACTGGGGTGGCCCTTGCTCAGCGGGCGGCGGAGTTGTTTCGGCGCGCGGGCAAGGTGCATTGGGAGGCGACGGCTTTGCAGGGGGCTGGCTACAGCGCGGCGTTCTTCGACCCGCACTTAGCGGTGACCTTGTTGGACCGTGCCTTTGCGTTGGCCCGTGAAGCAGACCGCCCCCAGTTGGCGGTTGCTATCTGCGCGACCCAGGGCAAGGCGGCTTGGCTTCGCGGTGACACCGACCAGGCTGCTGCGCTCTATGCAGAAGCAGTTGCCGGGGCTGATCGATATGGAGCCACCGACCCGTTTGCGCTGCGCAGTGAGTACGCCGAAGTCTTGGTCAGCAACGGCAAGTGGCCCGAGGCGAAGGCGGTCGCAGTGGCGTTGGCTGACCAAGCCGCTGCTCGCGGGGATCGCGGCGAACTAGCCGTGGCAGCTCGGTTTGCTGGATTGGTGGCTCACCATATGGGTGATGAACCTGCTGCAGTCGAGGCGCTCGAGCCGGCCCAACGGGCTCTAGCCGATGATCTCGATGCCGTGTCAGCGCCTGCCTACTGGGCTTTGGGGTCAGCATGGGCGTCGCTTGGACGCCCCGACTGTGCCTTTGAGCCGTTGGCTGAGGCGGCGCGACTGTTCGGGGCTAAGGGTGGCCACGAAGAGTCAGCAGCAGCCCACGAAGCTGCTGGTGCAGCTGCTCAGGACTCATCTCGTTTGGAAGAGGCGGCAGCCCATTTCGCTACGGCCGCCCAGATTCAGCGTCGGCTCGGTGCCCCCGAGAAGATGATTGGCTCCCTCACGGGTCTGGCCTCGGTGTTTAGTGCCGATGGGCGACCCGATGACGCTCTTGCCACGCTGGCCACAGCCATGGGTGAAGCCCGCGACCTCAGCGACATGTCGATTGATCAAGAGGAGCAACTCCTCGGTCGCCTTGAGTTGCAGGCCGCCCAGGTGCTTTCTGGTGCTGGGCGCGAGGCCGAAGCTAACGACATGTTGGAGGTCGCCGACCAACGGCTCTCTGGCCATGGCACCGATGCTGATCGAGCGGCGCTGCAGCGAGTGCGTGCCTTGGTGAGCACCGGCCAGCGCCCTGCCACGTAAACACTGCCACGTAAACCCTCCTAGGATCGCCATCGTGGCTGAACACGTCGACGTACTCATCGT
>CALMMO010000508.1 GCA_937868455.1 uncultured Marmoricola sp. | reverse complement strand
CCAACCGCTGGGTCAACGGAGCAACGCGGATGTCGACCAGATCGGCCAAGCCGTGACGCTGGAGAGAAGCACGAGTGAGGGCCGCGTAGTCCTCGTTGTGGTCGATGCTGATGAGTCGGCCCCGGCCGGTTTGCTTGATCAGCCGCGCAAAGAGCACGGTTGAACTGCCACCGCCCAGTTCGACGATCAGGGGATCCTCGGTCGACAGCACGATCTCAGCCAGTCGGCGCTGCACCATGGCTGAAGTGGCCCATCCTTGGGTGCTGGGGGTGGGTGCGCCAACGACTGGGATTGCCGCCAGCGACGCCACCGCATCCACAGTTGCCCGGGTGAGTAGGTGTTGCTGGCGGTTCTGCTTGATCAAGGTGTTTCCCAGGGTCGGGATGCCCTTGCGTTCGAGGGATTCCACTCGAGCGACAAGCGAACGCACCTGGCGCAGCACAGCCAGCACGCCACCCACGCCAATGACCGCAACAACAAGTGTTGCCACGCTGATGAAGGTGTCCACTGATCCTCGCCGGGTTGGTCGCTAGCTAGATCCGCACTCTATCGGCCAGCCTGAGTCACTGGAGAGGGCCGGTCAGGGTGGCCGTGCCTGTCAGAGTCGGGACACCCACTGTGATCGACGTCGATTTCGCGTCCACTTCGAACGGCGCAGTGGCCCCAAGGCGTCCAACATGAACCTCACCGGTCACCGTGCGCGCTCGCCACTGACGCCCAGACTTGGCACGCTGCACGCGCCAACCCCACTCATGGGGTCGCAGGCGTCGCACTGTCTCGGGGACCTCGTCGGCGCACACACGATCTGTGAGCAGTGCCAGCCCAGTGCCGTCGCTGGTGGCGCTCACCGGCAGTGGGGGCTCGTTGCTCCCGACGTACGCCGCGACGCTGGTGGCGTCACTGCGCCGTCCTTGACCAACCAACCAGCCGATGAGTCGTTGCACGGGCAGGGTCTGGGTGCTGGCGAAGCCGGAGTCACCCCACAAGTCGCACACCATGGAAGACAAGAGGTCCCAGTAGGCATCGCTGCACCCTGGAATGGCCGCGAAGTAGTGGTGCAGGTCGCCGGCCATCACCCTGCGGTGGAACAGGTCAACCACCGTAGGAGAGCCGAGTTGTTGCACGATCGCCCAGGTGTTGGCCTTGGTTGTGACTCGGTCATGCAGGTTTGCCACGTCGTCGCGACGCTGTGTGACCGAGGACTTGTCTTCGCGAACCCGCCACAAATACACAGTCTGGGGGAGTACGTCGAAGGCCTTTGCGCGAAGGAAAGCCTCGGTGATCACCGGCTGATCTTGGTAGCGAGTGTTCTCTGGGAAGAGCAGTGAGTTGTCCTTCCAAAAGGAGGTGCGAAACATCTTGTTCCACACGAACACATCACCGACGATCTCGGGCAATGCCGAGATGTCGATCGCTGTGCGGTGTTCGTGGTGGACCCGCTTGGCCCAGGCTAGGTCGCTGTGGGAGCCGTCGGGGTGGAGCCGCTCGAAGTGGCCCACGACGAAGTCGCTGCCCGAACGTGTCAGTGAATTGAGCATGGCTTGCCAGGCGCCTTGAATCACGATGTCGTCAGGGTCAACGAAGGTTAAGTACTCACCTGTGGCCGCCTGCACACCCACATTGCGAGCGCCTCCGGTGCCCCCGGCCGGGTGGGTGATCAGATGCACTCTCGGGTCTTGATAGGCGCTGATGAGTGCTGCGGAGTTGTCGGTGGAACCGTTGTCGACGGCGATGACCTCCAGATCTACCCCGCTCTGAGCCAGCACGCTGTCGAGGGCCTCGTTGATCCAGGTAGCCACATTGCGCACCGGGATAACCACGCTCAACACCATGAGCCCAACCCTAGCTAGGGGGACCTAGGTGCGGCTCGTGGGCGCGGCGCGGTGCCACATGCTTCCGATATCTCTTGATCTCATGTATCTTGACGTCA
>CALMMO010000507.1 GCA_937868455.1 uncultured Marmoricola sp. | reverse complement strand
CACGATCGAACTGCGCCCCTCGGCCTTAAACGCTGCCACCTGCTCGTCGCTGAGAGTGCGACAAAAGCGGTCGTAGCCCATCACCTTCGAGCCACGTGCGACGCGACGCGCCTCGACCTCGTCGTTAGTGCAGTAGCAGTCGTAGGTGTGAGATGAGGTGCGCAATTTGGCCAGCGCATCGGCGTAAATCTCGCTGCGCTCACTCTGCAAGTAAGGCCCGTGGGGCCCACCAACTTCGGGGCCTTCGTCCCAATCGAAGCCGAGCCAGCGCATCACCTCCAGGATCGCGTCATAGGACTCTTGGCTGTTGCGCGCGGTGTCAGTGTCTTCGATCCGGAAGACAAAGGTGCCTTGGTGATGGCGAGCGAACGCCCAGTTGAACAACGCCGTACGAGCCATGCCCACGTGTGGGCTGCCAGTTGGCGAAGGACAGAAACGGACGCGCACGGGTGCGTCAGACACGAGATACCACCTTGTTAACGAGATTGCCGATGCCAGCGATGAAGACCTCAACCTCATCGCCAGGCTGCATGGGGCCAACACCCGCTGGGGTGCCGGTGAGGATGACATCGCCAGGAAGCAACGTCATGACGCTAGAGACATAAGCCACCAGCGTTGGGATGTCGAAAATGAGGTCCTTGGTGTTGCCGTCTTGGCGCAGGTCACCATTGAGATAGGTCTGCACAGCTCGACCAACCGTGAAGTCATGCGGATCAAGGTCAGTCTCGATCCAGGGGCCGAGCGGGCAGAAGGTGTCGAAACTCTTCGAGCGGGTGAACTGCACGTCCTTGCGCTGCAAGTCGCGCGCGGTCACATCGTTGGCAACGGTGTAGCCGTAGATCACATCAGTTGCCTGCTCCACTGGCACGTCTTTGCAGATGCGGCCAATTACCACCGCCAACTCACCTTCGAAATGCACCTCGCTGCTTTGAGGCGGGTAGACGATCGAGTCACCGGGGCCAATCACACTGGTGTTGGGTTTGATGAACACCAACGGCTCGGCAGGGACATCCCCACCCATCTCTTTGGCATGAGCCGCATAGTTCTTGCCGATCGCGACCACCTTGCTGCGCGGAAGCACCGGAGCCAACAGCCGCACCTGGCTGAGCGGGATCTCCTCGTGAGTCTGCTGAATGCCGGCATACAACGGGTCGCCGAGCAACGGCACGATCACGGCATCGTCGGCCGCGATGCCCTGGTCATCAACCTCGCCCATGATGACGCCGAACCTGGGGTCATCTCCGGTGGAAAATCTGGCTATACGCACCCCCAGAGCCTAAAGGGGCACCACACCCCTGGACTAACTCGCGCTCCCGGTTGTGGATAACCTCACCAGGTGAGTCTGATGCAGCAAGCCGAATGGGCTGACCTGACTGCCGCTCACCAGGCACGCGTTGACCAATGGATCCAGCCGCACTTGGCCCGACGTCGGGCTCACCAGAAGCATCCGGTACACGACTTCTTGTTCACCTACTACTCCCACTCCCCCTCTGCTCTACGTCGCTGGCACCCCGGATTTGGGGTGGGATTGGTCGATGCGGCGTCGTACTCGGAAGTGAAGGGGTACGTCGTGCGCAACGGGGTCGCTCGAGTGTCGGCGGAGTACGTCGAGGCCCAACGCCCACTCATCGAATCGATCAATGCGCTGCTCATCGCCACGGCCTCGCGGGCACCATCATTTGGCTGCCTTGGGCTCCACGAGTGGGCGATGGTCTACCAAGCCGACGAAACCCGCCACCCGGTGCCGCTGCGATTGGGCGCCGCCGGCACCGACGCGGTCGTCGAGACCCACACGATCAAGTGCAGCCACTTCGACGCATTCAGATTCTTCACCCCACCGGCGGTCCCCCTCAACGTGCTCACACCAGGGCGCGATGACCGCGTCGCCTTCGAGCAGCCGGGTTGCCTCCACGCCAACATGGACCTTTACAAGCACGCCTTCCGGCTCTCACCGATGATCCCCTCATCATTAGTGGCCGACTGCTTTGACCTGGCCTGGCGGATCAGAGACCTCGACATGCAAGCCTCCACCTATGAGTTGACCGACTTTGGTTATGCGCCCATTTGCATCGAGACACCCGAGG
>CALMMO010000506.1 GCA_937868455.1 uncultured Marmoricola sp. | reverse complement strand
CGCCGACGTAGGCCTCGAACACGGCATCGCGATGCCGGTGTGGCACGCGCTGCGAGCTGGGGCTGCTCCGGACCTACTCACCTTGGCCCAACGCGCCTCAGCGGGTGAAGTGCGCTTCACCCTCCCTGACGGTAAAGCTGCACTTCGTGCCCAGTCAGAGTCACGCAAGGCTGTGCATCGCGGGATCAACTTGATCGACGTACGTCGTGCAGAGCGCGAGCGCCTGATCACTGAGATCGGCGACGCACCCAGCAAACCCTGGATCTACTTGATCGTGGCCACCGGCGACATCATGGAGGACATCCCGCAAGCTCAGGCGGCTGCTCGAGAGGGCGCCGACATCATTGCGGTGATTCGATCCACTGGTCAGTCACTCCTCGACTTTGTTCCCGAGGGCGCGACCCGTGAGGGCTTTGCCGGCACTTACGCCACCCAAGAGAACTTCCGCCTCATGCGCGCCGCGCTGGATGAAACCAGTCGTGAGCTTGGTCGCTACGTTCGCCTGACCAACTACGCCTCAGGGCTATGCATGCCCGAGATTGCGGCGCTGGCTGGCATGGAACGCCTCGACATGATGCTCAACGACTCGATGTACGGCATCTTGTTCCGCGACATCAACCCGGTGCGTACCTTCGTCGATCAGCGGTTTAGTCGCCAGATCCACGCACGCGCCGGCATCATCATCAACACCGGTGAAGACAACTACCTCACCACGGCGGACGCCATCGAAGCCGCTCACACCGTGACGACAAGCCAACTGCTCAATGAGTACTTCGCCAAAGAGGCTGGGCTCGCAGACTGGCAACTTGGCCTCGGGCACGCCTTCGAGATCGACCCGGCTGTGCCCGACTCATTCCGGCTCGAACTGGCCCATGCACTGCTCGCGCGTGAGCTGTTCCCTGATGCGCCACTGAAGTGGATGCCCCCGACTCGTCACATGACCGGCGACATCTTCCGCGGCTACCTCCTCGACGGGTTCTTCAACCTCGTTGGTGCACTCACCGGTCAAGGAATCTTGCTAGTCGGGATGATGACCGAGGCCGTGGTCACCCCATGGATTAGCGACCGTGATCTGGCGCTGCAGAACGTCCGATACGTCATGAATGCTGCGTCAGGATTGCGCGAAGACTTCAGGCCTGCGCCAGACGGGTTCATCGTGAACCGAGCCCGACAGGTGCTCGCGGAGACCATCGAGTTGCTCGAGGACATCGTTCACGACTCCGACGACGCTGGTGACCCACCGCTGCTAGCCGCGATTGCCGACGGGACCTTCGGGCTGATGAAGCGCCCTCCAGGTGGAGGCAAGGGTCTCGATGGTGTGGCCCTGAAGGCCGATGAGTACTACAACCCCGCAGTGGATTTGATGGAGGGCGAGTAATGAACGACAACACCCTGCTCCGGCCCTATGGCGACACCACTGGTGACGGCATGGTCCAGTTGAGCTTCACGTTGCCCATGAAGCACAGCAAGATCGCCGAGGGTGCGGCCGTGCAACTGGCCAACAAGATGGGCATGGACCCGGCGCTCGTCGTACATGCAAAACCGATGGGTGACGGCTTCACTTTCTTCGTGGTGTACGGCCGCGTGAACCACTTGGTTGACCCCAGCACTGTGGAGGTCGTCGAGCGCGACTACCCGCTACTAACCCCCAAAGAGGCCAACACGACCATCAAGTCCGGGCTACGCCGACGTCTCGTGGTGATCGGCGGATGCATCGGCACCGACGCGCACACCGTGGGTATCGACGCGATCCTCA
>CALMMO010000505.1 GCA_937868455.1 uncultured Marmoricola sp. | reverse complement strand
TGACCTGGTCTATGCCGTCGATGATCGGGCGCACGCACTCATACGCCGTGGCCAGTGATTCCTGAGCTGGAGCCACGACGACCTTTCTGCGGTCCGTGGGGTGCGGCAAGCGTGAGACGTGTCCCGCCGCCTCAAGTCGGTTGAGAACGAGCGTCGTTGCCGCTGTCGATGTTTCAAGGACGCCCGCTATCGCCGTAGGGCTGTCTGACCCCAGCGACGCCAGGTGGATCATGGCGTTCAGCCCGCTGGAGTCGACGCCGAGCACGTCTTGCATCTGCCTACGAAACCGTTGTTGCAGGGCGAGGATCGCGTTGATGCTGTCACCGATGCCGTCGTCGAGGCTGGGTCCTAAGAGGCTGGGTCCTAACGGGCCAGCAGCAGCCTCCCGACGGCGGTGTGCCTGAGAGTCGGGCGTGCGAGTGTCATCCACGAGCTAAACCGTACAGCATATTGCCAATAAAATTAGCAAACTAGTTGGTGACCGCAGCACACCAGGCGCAAGGCCGAGTGTGGGCGACGATCCAGCAGCGACTTACTCGTCGCCTGAGGATCCCCCCAGGCCGTGCTGAATCAAGCTCATCACCGATGAATCGGCCAGCGTGGTCACGTCGCCCACCTCGCGGTGCTCGGCGACATCACGCAACAGGCGCCGCATGATCTTGCCCGAACGCGTCTTGGGGAGTTCTGGCACCACCATGATCTGGCGTGGCTTGGCGATGGCGCCGATCTCTTTGGCGACGTGGTTGCGCAACTCGGTGACGATGTCTGCTCCGCCATCTCCGGCCGATTCGCGCAAGATCACGAAGGCGCACACTGCCTGACCTGTGGTCTCGTCCGCAGCGCCGACAACGGCGGCTTCAGCGACCTTGGGGTGGCTGACCAGAGCCGACTCGATTTCGGTGGTGGAGAGGCGGTGGCCCGACACGTTCATCACGTCATCAACGCGCCCGAGCAGCCAGATGGCGCCGTCGTCGTCCTTCTTTGCACCGTCTCCGGCGAAATAGAACCCCTGCGGCTTAAAGCGCAGCCAGTAGGTCTCCTTGAACCGCTCGTCGTCACCCCACAGGGTGCGCAGCATCGAGGGCCACGGCTTGGTGAGCACGAGATAACCGCCGCCGCCGTTGGGCACGACCTCGCCCATGTCATCGACGACCTCAGCGCCCACACCTGGGATCGCTGTCATCGCACTGCCTGGCTTGCCGGCAGTGACGCCTGGCAACGGGCTGATCATGATCATGCCGGTCTCGGTCTGCCACCAGGTGTCAACGATGGGGCAGCGCGACCCACCGATGGTCTCGCGGTACCAGATGTAGGCCTCGGGGTTGATGGGTTCGCCGACCGAACCGAGCAGTCGCAGCGAACTCATGTCGTACTTCGCCGGGATGTCGGCGCCCCACTTCATGAAGGTGCGGATCGCGGTGGGGGCGGTGTAGAAGATCGTGACGCCGTACTTCTCGATGATCTCCCACCAACGGCCCTTGTGCGGGCTGTCGGGGGTGCCTTCGTACATCACCTGAGTCACGCCGTTGGCCAGCGGCCCGTAGGTCATGTAGCTGTGGCCAGTCACCCAGCCGACGTCGGCAGTGCACCAATAAACGTCGGTTTCGGGCTTGAGGTCGAAGACTGCCCAGTGGGTGTACGACGTGCCGACCAAGTAGCCGCCGGTCGTGTGGAGGATGCCCTTGGGCTTTCCGGTCGTGCCGCTGGTGTACATCACGTAGAGGGGGTGCTCTGCTTCGAAGTACTGCGGCTCATGAGTGGTCGATGAGTTGGCAACCAGTTCATGCCACCAGGAGTCGATCTCAGAGTTCCACGCCACCTCTTGTCCAGTACGCCGCACCACAAGCACGTTCTCGACGAGGCCAGGAGCAATGCTTTCGACCTTCGCGACGGCCTCATCGACAGCCGGTTTGAGGGCGCTCGGCGCGCCTCGGCGGTAGCCGCCATCACACGTGATGACCAGTTTTGCGCCGCAGTCTTCGATGCGGGAGGCCAGCGCATCTGCTGAGAAGCCACCGAAGACCACGGTGTGCGGTGCGCCGATTCGCGCACATGCCAGCATCGCCACCACGGTCTCGGGAATCATCGGCATGTAGATCGCAACTCGATCACCGGTGGTGATCCCCAGCGACTCAAGCGCGTTTGCGGCCTGGCAGACCTCGGCCATGAGTTGGGAGTAGGTGATGTCGCGCGAGTCGCCCTCAGGCTCACCAACCCAGTGAATCGCGACCTTGTCGCCTCGCCCGGCTGCCACGTGACGATCGACGCAGTTGACGCTGGCGTTGAGCGTGCCGTCGGCAAACCACTTCGCGAAAGGTGGGTTGCTCCAGTCGAGCACCTGAGTGGGTTTGGTGTGCCAGTCGATGCGCTCGGCTTGCTTGGCCCAGAATGCCTCGGGGTCAGCGTCGGCCGCTGAGTACCAATCAGCGGTGACGTTCGCGTGGGCCGCAAGATCGGCCGGCGGCTCGAAGCGCCGGTCTTCGGTCGAGAGGTTGGCCAAGGTTTCGCTCACGAGATCCTCCAGGTCAGTGTCTGTTGTCCGAACCTACAAGGGCCCGGTTGATGTGTGCAGTGTTTGCGCGCAACCAAGTGCGCCGTACGCCGAGGTGGAACCGGCACTGGCTAAGTGGCACCCGCGAGTGCCAGTTCCACCCGGTGACGCGTTAGTGCTGCACTGCCTCTTCGGCGCCGGCGCCGGTCAGGGCACGCACCTCGAGTTCGGTGTAGCGCTCTTCTGCTGCCGGCTCCTTTGAGGTCACGGTGCCCAGCCAGCCCAAGAAGAAGGCCAACGGGATCGAGACCAGACCCGGGTTCTCCAACGGGAACCAGGCGAAGTCGACACCAAGGGGGAACAGCGATCCGCTGATCTCACCAACCTGCTTGCCCGCCGCGTCGAGCACGGGCAGCACCTTGCCGCTCATGACCGGCGAGAAGAACACCAGACCGAGTGAGGAGATCAGACCGCCGTAGATGCTCCAGGTGGCGCCACGGGTGTTGAAGCGCTTCCAGAACATGTTGTAGACGATCGCGGGCAGGTTCGCGGAGGCAGCCACCGCGAAGGCAAGCGCCACCAAGAACGCGATGTTGAGGTTCTGTGCCGGGATCGCCAGCACAATCGCGATCAAGCCGATGACGATGGCCGACAGCTTCGCAACGCGCATCTCTTGCTTGTCAGTCGCTGTGCCCTTCTTGATCACCGAGTTGTAGAGGTCGTGGGCGACACTCATCGATGAGGTCAAAGTCAGGCCGGCCACGACCGCCAAGATGGTGGCAAAAGCAACCGCGGCGATGATGGCCAACAGCACCGCTCCACCTGTGGAGCCAGGCCCACCACCGACCATTTCAGCCAAGAGCGGTGAGGCCAGGTTGCCCTTGGTAGCTGCGACCTTCGCCAAGCCATCCTTGGTCAGCAACGCGGCTGCGCCGAAGCCCAGCACCAGCGTGAAGAGGTAGAAGGTGCCGATCAGACCGATCGCCCACATCACCGACTTGCGGGCATCCCGCGAGGTCGGCACCGTGTAGAACCGGATCAGGATGTGCGGCAAACCGGCCGTGCCCAGCACGAGCGCGATGCCGAGAGAGACGAAGTCGATCTTGGAGGTCGGCGTGACGCCGTACTTCAAACCAGGCTGCAAGAACGCATCGCCCTTGCCAGTGTTGGCAGCAGCAGCGCCGAGCAGGTCGGAGAGGTTGAAGCCGAACTTCGCCAGCACGAGTACGACGATGAGCGCCGAGCCCACCATCAGCAGCACAGCCTTGATGATCTGCACCCAGGTGGTGCCCTTCATGCCACCGATGGTGACGTAGAAGATCATCAAGATGCCCACGCCGAAGATGGTGAAGTTCTTGATGCCTTGGCTCTCCACTCCGAGAAGCAAAGCCACGAGCGAACCGGCGCCGACCATCTGTGCCAGCAAGTAGAAGATGCTGACTGCGACGGTTGAGACGGCGGCGGCCTTGCGCACAGGCAGTTGCTTCATCCGGTAGGCCAACTGGTCGGCCATCGTGTAGCGACCCGAGTTGCGCAGCATTTCTGCGACGAGCAGCAGGGCCACGAGCCAAGCAACCAGGAAGCCGATCGAGTACAAGAACCCGTCGAACCCTGAGAGTGCGATCGCACCGGAGATGCCGAGGAACGAGGCGGCCGACATGTAGTCGCCACCGATAGCCAGGCCGTTTTGGAAGCCAGAGAAGCCGCGTCCGCCGGCGTAATAGTCAGCCGCACCGGAGGTCTGTCGGCTGGCCCACACGGTCACCGCGACGGTGAGGGCGACGATGGCGAGGAAGAGGATTGTGGTGAGAGTCTGGTGGCTCATGATGCGCGCCGTCCCTTCGCGTAGTCGTCGCGCAGTTTCTCTGCGAGCGGGTCGAGTCGTTTGGCCGAGAACCGGCTGTAG
>CALMMO010000504.1 GCA_937868455.1 uncultured Marmoricola sp. | reverse complement strand
GCCCGCGTGGACGCTGAGGTGCTCACCCACACCGACCGCATCTGGGCCTCCGACACCATCGATGCTCTTGAACGCCAGTCGATCCAGCGCTGGACTGCGCTGCTGGTGCCCCCTGAACTCATCGGCTCACACGTGGGCGGACCCACGGCGCACACCACCGGGCGCTCACACCGACTCGGGTTCCGGGCAGCTACCGCGCTGCTGTACCACTTCGGCATCGAGTGGGATCTGACCTCGCTGAACTCGTTGGAGCGCCATGCCCTGAGCGCTTGGGTGAGCCTGCACAAGCGCATCCAGCCATTCATCTATGAGGGCACGCTGGTGCATTGCGACCACCCTGACCCCGCCATCGTTGGCACCGGGTTGGTGGCGGCTGATGGTTCGGTTGGGTGGTACGTCGTGGCTAGCGTGGCCGCGACCGACACCCAACACCCTGCTCCCCTGCGACTGCCTGGGCTCGACGACGCGGCGTCGTACCGCCTCAGCGAGGTTACGGCTACTGCCGACCAGCATGGAATGGACCTGGCTCCATGGGCTCTCGCCGATGGCCTCACACTCTCGGGACGCGCTCTGCGCTGCGTGGGAGTGCAGTTGCCAGCGACGGCTCCAGATGTTGCTCGGGTGATTGAAGTACGTCGCCTCGACACCTGACCACACGCGTCACCGACGGGGATAGATTGGGCACATGAGCCCCGAGTTTCTCTACTCCGACATCTTGCCCACCCACGGCTCCAACGGCGCAGACACCACCCCCTGGCGACTGATCACCACAGAGGGCGTCAGCACCGTTGAGTACGACGGCCAGACGTTCCTCAAAGTCAGCCCCGAAGCCATTACGGCACTCACCGAAGCCGCGATGCACGACATTTCCCATTACCTGCGCCCAGGGCACTTGGCCCAGTTGCGCAAGATCATTGACGACCCCCAAGCCAGCGGGAACGACCGCTTTGTCGCCCTGGACTTGTTGAAGAACGTCAATATCTCCGCCGGCGGAGTGCTGCCCATGTGCCAAGACACCGGCACCGCCATCGTGATGGCCAAGAAGTCCGAGGGCGTGCTCACGGGCGCCGACGACGCTGAGGCGATCAGCAAAGGCGTGTTCGACGCCTACACCACCTTGAACTTGCGCTACTCACAGTTGG